>NZ_JANEWL010000011.1:0-75253 GCF_028069815.1 Citrobacter sp. Awk 2 | reverse complement strand
GAGAAAGGATGACACGTTCAGGCGCCTGTATGGCTATTGGAAGTCTGCTAGTGGCCTGCTCATTCAGTGCGCAGGCAGTGAAAGAGCAAACTTTCGATCCGCGCGATCCTGCAATCTGGCAAGAAAAGCCGGTCAACCCGCTAGCACAATCCAACTCACCCTGCGAGGTATTCAGCAGTTCAGTGTGTCCGGGTTGGGAAGATGAAAAATCGGATATCCAGCGTGACCGTGAGCGGCGGGAGCAGCAGCGTTTACAGAACGAATATGAACGCCGCTGGCGAAGAGAGTAAGACTGGAAACGCAATCATTCATACCTTCAGGGATTGCGAGTTCTGTCCCAGCATTTGTACGCTATATTCTGCATAATCAATAGCTTGATTTATATTTTATATCAATGGTAATTGCATGAATGATTCGCCGCGTCAAACTAATGTGCAGCCCATGCCCGCAATTGATGGCGTCACGGTTTCGTTTAATGGGCTGAACTATCTGCGTCCAGAACTCTTGCTGGATTTTGTCAGTATTAGTCCCTCACCGTTGCTCGCCGTAACGCCTGTAGCGCTGCTGTATTCCTCTGTGGGCGTACTTCAGCAAGTCGATTTGCGCAGGCTGCCGGTGGAAGTCTGTGGGCGCGTGGTTTATCCCATCACTTCGCTGAAGCTTCCTGCATTACGGGGAAAACTCATCATCAACGCCCAGTCACGGCGACTCAAGTTTCTGGAAAGCCTGGTGGCGATTTCTCCGGAAGATAACATTCATGGTATGCAGATCCTGGGACTAGCGCTGGAATTTACGTTCGCACAGCCTGAGTGATGCTTCTTTTTTGTACACAGTAGTTGTACAATTCAGTTGTACATGTGAGGAGGTTTTGATGCGTACCATGAACTATAGCGAAGCCCGACAGAATCTGGCGGAAGTGCTGGAGAGCGCTGCCACCGGCGTTCCTGTCACCATTACACGCCGTGGTCATAAGCCTGCGGTCATCATCAGCGCGGAAGAGTTCGAACGCTATCAGGCCGCAAGGCTTGATGATGAATTTGCCGATATCATGATGGTACATGGTAATGAAATCAGGGAGCTGGCGGATAAATGACCCTACAAATTATCTCAGCGGAAGAGATAATACTGTTTCACGACAGGCTGCTACGTGTAACCCCTGGCGTCACGGGCATGCCCGATCCTGGTCGTGCTGAAGCGCTGATGTATCGGGTGTTAAATCAAATTGAATATGAAGGTGTGACCGACGTGTGGTTGCTGGCCGCAATGCATTTGCTGGCTATCTCTCGCGGACATATTTTTAATGACGGTAACAAACGTACCGCTTTGTTTATTACGTTGCTGTTTTTAAAGCGTAACGGGATAGCTTTGCCTGCAAACCCGGATTTTGTCGCCATGACGGTTGAAGCGGCTGCGGGCCAGCTGACGCTGGAACAAATAGCCTCCCGCCTGCGAGGATAACCCCGGCGGAAGCCATTGTAGGCCGGATAAGATGCGTTAGCATCGCCATCCGGCGGTTCGTAGGCACTTTCGCTGTACGTGTCACAGCTCCCACTTTCCTTCCTTAGCACAGTCACCGCCTTGCCATCTGTTTGTCGCCTTACTATCTTTTTTTTGTAATAAAAAAGTTATTTTTCTGTCATTCGAGCATGTCATGTTACCCCCGCGAGCATAAAACGCGTGATATCGCGCATACGGCACAACAAGAGAGATAACCGATGATATCGTTACGATATACAGCTTTAGGACTGGCACTTAGCCTGGCGTTTGCAGGTCAGGCACTGGCCGTTACCACCATCCCGTTCTGGCATTCAATGGAAGGCGAACTGGGTAAAGAAGTTGATTCACTGGCGCAACGTTTTAATGAGGCTCATCCTGACTACAAAATTGTTCCGCAGTACAAAGGCAACTATGAGCAGAGTCTGAGCGCGGGTATTGCCGCCTTCCGTACCGGAAACGCACCTGCACTGCTGCAGGTTTATGAAGTCGGCACCGCCACGATGATGGCCTCCAAAGCCATTAAACCGGTCTATGAAGTGTTTAAAGAGGCCGGGATTAACTTCGATGAATCTCAGTTTGTGCCGACGGTTTCAGGTTATTACACCGACTCTAAAACCGGACACTTGCTCTCTCAGCCGTTTAACAGTTCCACTCCGGTGCTGTACTACAACAAAGACGCCTTCAAAAAAGCCGGTTTAGATCCTGAACAACCGCCGAAAACCTGGCAGGATCTGGCGGAATACACCGCGAAGCTGAAAGCCGCAGGTATGAAGTGCGGGTATGCCAGCGGCTGGCAGGGCTGGATCCAGATTGAAAACTTCAGCGCCTGGAACGGATTACCGGTTGCGACTAAAAATAACGGTTTTGACGGTACTGATGCAGTACTGGAGTTCAACAAGCCGGAGCAGGTGAAACATATCGCGCTGCTGGAAGAGCTGAATAAAAAGGGCGATTTCAGCTATTTCGGGCGTAAAGATGAATCCACCGAGAAGTTCTACAACGGTGATTGTGCGATTACCACAGCATCGTCCGGCTCTCTGGCGGATATCCGCCACTACGCTAAATTCAACTATGGCGTTGGTATGATGCCATACGATGCTGATGTGAAAGGTGCACCGCAGAACGCCATTATTGGTGGCGCCAGTCTGTGGGTGATGCAGGGTAAAGACAAAGCAACCTACCAGGGCGTCGCGGAGTTCCTCAACTTCCTGGCAAAACCTGAAATTGCTGCTGAATGGCATCAGAAAACAGGTTATCTGCCCATCACCACCGCCGCCTACGATCTGACCCGCGAGCAGGGTTTCTATGATAAGAACCCAGGCGCGGATATCGCAACTCGTCAGATGTTGAACAAGCCGCCGTTGCCGTTCACTAAAGGGCTGCGCCTGGGCAATATGCCGCAGATCCGTACCATCGTGGATGAAGAGCTGGAAAGTGTATGGACCGGGAAGAAAACCCCGCAACAGGCGCTGGATGCTGCCGTTGAACGTGGCAACCAGCTACTGCGCCGCTTTGAGCAATCGACCAAGTCTTAATCGTGAAATGCCGGGTGGCGGCTACGCCTTACCCGGCCTACTCATACCCGTAGGCCGGATAAGCGCAGCGCCATCCGGCACTGCTCAGGAATAAAAACTTCATGTCATCATCCCGTCCGGTGTTTAAATCGCGCTGGCTGCCTTACGCATTGGTTGCCCCGCAGTTGGTTATCACCGTTATTTTCTTTATCTGGCCTGCCGGTGAAGCGCTGTGGTACTCACTGCAAAGCGTTGATCCCTTTGGTCTTTCCAGTCAGTTCGTCGGGCTGGAAAACTTTGTCGCACTGTTCCATGACCCGTACTACCTTGATTCGTTCTGGACCACTATCAAGTTCAGCTCGTTGGTTACGGTAAGCGGCCTGTTGGTGTCGTTATTTTTTGCCGCGTTGGTGAATTATGTGGTACGCGGAAGCCGTTTTTATCAAACGCTGATGCTGTTGCCCTACGCCGTTGCGCCTGCGGTTGCCGCCGTGCTGTGGATCTTTCTGTTCAACCCAGGACGTGGGCTGATTACCCATTTTCTCGGTGAATTTGGCTATGACTGGAACCATGCGCAAAACAGCGGTCAGGCGATGTTTCTGGTGGTGTTTGCATCAGTCTGGAAGCAGATTAGTTACAACTTCCTGTTTTTCTTTGCCGCACTGCAGTCGATCCCGCGTTCACTGATCGAAGCGGCTGCAATTGATGGCGCTGGGCCGATTCGCCGCTTCTTTAAATTAGCGCTACCGCTAATCGCGCCGGTTAGCTTTTTTCTGCTGGTGGTGAACCTGGTTTACGCCTTCTTTGATACCTTCCCGGTGATCGATGCTGCGACAGCGGGTGGGCCAGTGCAGGCTACCACTACGCTAATTTATAAAATCTATCGTGAAGGTTTTGTCGGACTGGATCTCTCCGCATCAGCCGCGCAGTCGGTCGTGCTGATGTTCCTCGTCATTATTTTGACGGTGGTGCAGTTCCGCTATGTGGAAAGTAAGGTGCGTTACCAATGATTGAGAATCGTCGCGGGCTGACAATATTCAGCCATACCATGTTGATTCTGGGGATCATGGTGATCTTGTTTCCGCTGTACGTCGCGTTTGTTGCGGCGACGCTGGATAACAAAGCGGTGTTTGAAACGCCGATGACGCTGGTGCCCGGCACACAACTGCTGGAAAACATGAAATACATTTGGGTCAATGGTGTGGGGGTAAATAGCGCACCGTTCTGGCTGATGATGCTCAACAGTTTCATCATGGCATTCAGTATTACGGTGGGAAAAATCACCGTCTCTATGCTGTCCGCGTTCGCCATTGTCTGGTTTCGCTTTCCTCTGCGTAACCTGTTCTTCTGGATGATTTTTATCACCCTGATGCTGCCGGTGGAGGTGCGTATCTTCCCGACGGTGGAGGTTATCGCCAACCTGAAGATGCTCGACAGTTATGCGGGTCTGACGTTGCCGCTCATGGCATCGGCTACCGCGACATTCCTGTTCCGTCAGTTCTTTATGACGCTACCAGATGAGCTGGTTGAAGCGGCGCGTATTGACGGTGCGTCGCCGATGCGTTTTTTCCGCGATATCGTGCTGCCACTGTCGAAAACCAATCTGGCGGCGTTGTTCGTGATCACCTTCATCTACGGCTGGAACCAGTATCTGTGGCCGTTGTTAATTATTACCGACGTTAACCTGGGCACCGCCGTAGCAGGCATCAAAGGCATGATTGCTACCGGTGAAGGCACTACCCAATGGAACCAGGTGATGGCAGCCATGCTGCTGACGCTCATCCCTCCGGTAATCATCGTGTTAGCCATGCAGCGTGCCTTCGTACGCGGCCTGGTCGATAGTGAGAAATAAAAATGGCTGGTTTAAAACTACAAGCAGTAACCAAAAGCTGGGACGGCAAAACCCAGGTGATTAAACCGCTGACGCTGGACGTCGCGGACGGGGAATTCATTGTGATGGTAGGCCCATCCGGTTGCGGAAAGTCTACGCTACTGCGGATGGTTGCCGGTCTGGAGCGGGTGAGCGGCGGCGACATCTGGATTGATAATAAGCGCGTCACCGAAATGGAACCGAAAGATCGTGGCATTGCGATGGTGTTCCAGAACTATGCACTCTACCCGCATATGAGCGTGGAAGAAAACATGGCCTGGGGATTGAAGATTCGGGGAATGGGCAAGGAGCATATTGCCGAACGGGTGAAAGAGGCGGCGCGTATTCTTGAGTTGGGCGAACTGCTCAAACGCCGTCCACGTGAACTTTCTGGCGGCCAACGTCAGCGTGTGGCGATGGGGCGGGCGATTGTCCGCGACCCGGCGGTTTTCCTGTTCGATGAACCGCTTTCAAACCTTGATGCAAAGCTGCGTGTGCAGATGCGTCTTGAGTTACAACATCTGCATCGCCGACTGAAAACCACCTCGTTGTACGTCACACACGATCAGGTTGAGGCGATGACGCTGGCCCAGCGTGTGCTGGTGATGAACAAGGGCATTGCTGAACAGATTGGCACGCCAGTGGAAGTCTACGAAAAACCCGCCAGTCGTTTTGTGGCGAGCTTTATCGGCAGCCCGGCCATGAACCTGCTGGATGGGTACGTAAGTGCGTCTGGCACGCATTTTGAACTGGAAGGCGGTATGACGTTACCGCTTGGTAGAAGCGCCAGGGAGTCTGGTGGGCGTAATATGACGCTGGGTATCCGCCCGGAGCATATTGCGCTAAGCTCGCAGGCCGAAGGCGGCGTGCCGCTGGTGTTAGATACGCTGGAAATGCTGGGCGCAGATAACCTGGCACACGGACGCTGGGGTGAGCAAAAGCTGGTGGTGCGACTGGCGCATCAGCATCGCCCGACGGCAGGCAGCACGCTATGGCTGCATCTGCCAGACAATCATTTGCATCTCTTTGATGGCGAAACAGGACAACGCGTATGAGTAACTGGCCTTATCCCCATATTGTCGCCCATCGTGGTGGCGGTAAGTTGGCACCGGAAAATACCCTGGCGGCGATTGACGTGGGGGCGCGATACGGTCACACCATGATTGAATTTGATGCCAAATTGTCGAAAGACGGTGAGATCTTTCTGCTGCATGACGACAATCTGGAACGTACCAGCAACGGCTGGGGCGTTGCGGGTGAATTGAACTGGCAGGATCTTCTGCGTGTTGATGCCGGCGGCTGGTTTAGCGGTGAGTTTAAAGGCGAGCCATTGCCGCTGCTCTCCCAGGTGGCGGAGCGCTGCCGCCAGCATGGCATGATGGCGAATATTGAAATCAAACCGACCACCGGAACCGGGACGCTGACCGGCAAAGCCGTGGCACTGGCCGCGCGTGAACTGTGGGCGGGAATGACGCCGCCGCTGCTGTCATCGTTTGAAATTGATGCACTTGAAGCGGCGCAACTGGCGGTGCCTGAGCTACCGCGTGGTTTGCTGCTTGATGAGTGGCGTGATGACTGGCGAGAGCTCACCACCCGGTTGGGCTGTGTCTCTATTCATCTTAATCATAAGCTGCTGGATGAGGCGCGTGTGGATGCGTTGCGCGATGCGGGGCTGCGGATTCTGGTGTATACCGTCAACCGACCCCAGCGTGCGGCAGAACTGCTACGCTGGGGAGTAGACTGCATCTGTACCGATGCGATTGATGTCATCGGGCCGGATTTCCAGCCCTGTTAAGGTCCAAGCGTTTTTAACGGAACGTTAGGTTGCGGCGTGCTGGATGGTTTTAGCATGTCGCCATTCTTTTTTTCCGGCAGCATCTGTTGCTGTTTATTCAGCGAGTTGTCCGGGTTATGCGTTCCGCTTAACATCCCGCCATTGCTGTTGGGCAGCATTTGCTGCTGACCGGAATTCAACTCACCTGGCTGAGACTGACGTACTCGCTGGGAGTTGGTGTTGATTTGGTTTTCCATATGCTGTTGCTGCATGCGTGTCTGCGTTTGCAACTGCTGGTTGAGCATCCCTTTCTGCTGAATTTGCTGCGTTTGCATTTGTGTTTGCATACGCTGTTGACTCGGGATCTGATAACCGGGTTGATTCGGGTTATTCATGGTGTTGATTGGCTGTGCAAAGCCTGCAAACGGCAATAGCATGGCTAAAAGTAAGAGTCGTTTCATCGCTTTTCTCCTCTCGGGGATCTCTTAAGTTTACTCCTTTCTCGCCGTTACGATGATTATTTCAGAGTTATGCACCAGGCTTAGTGGGGGCCGACCCCCATACATCTGGAGAATAACGATGATAAAACCGACGTTTTTACGCCGGGTGGCCATTGCTGCTCTGCTCTCAGGAAGTTGTTTTAGCGTTGCGGCAGCACCGGCTGCGCCGCCACCGGTATCCTACGGTGTTGAAGAAGATGTGTTCCATCCTGTGCGTGCGCAGCAGGGGATGGTGGCTTCCGTGGATGCGCTGGCCACGCAGGTTGGGGTTGATATTCTCAGACAGGGCGGTAATGCCGTCGATGCTGCCGTCGCCGTTGGTTATGCGCTGGCGGTGACGCATCCGCAGGCGGGTAACCTGGGTGGTGGCGGCTTTATGATGCTGCGCACCAAAGACGGGAAGACGACAGCAATTGATTTCCGTGAAATGGCGCCAGCTGGCGCGACTCGCGATATGTTCCTTGATGAACAGGGTAACGCCGATGCGAAAAAGTCGCTGACGTCGCATCTGGCTTCCGGTACGCCGGGCACCGTGGCGGGTTTCTCGCTGGCGCTGGAGAAATACGGTACGCTGCCGTTGAATAAAGTGGTACGTCCGGCAATGAAGCTGGCGGAAGAGGGCTTTGTGGTTAATGACGCGCTGGCCGACGATCTGAAAACCTATGGCAGCGAAGTGCTCCCTAATCACGAGAACAGCAAAGCCATTTTCTGGAAGGACGGCGAGCCGCTGAAAAAGGGCGACAAGCTGGTGCAAAAGAATCTGGCGAAAAGCCTGGAAATGATTGCCGAGAATGGCCCTGATGCGTTTTATAAAGGGGCTATTGCCGATCAGATAGCCGAGGAGATGAAGAAGAACGGTGGGCTTATCACCAAAGCGGACTTAGCTGACTACAAAGCCGTAGAGCGTGCGCCAATCAGCGGTGACTACCGTGGTTATCAGGTCTTCTCGATGCCGCCGCCGTCCTCTGGCGGTATTCACATCGTGCAGATCCTCAATATTCTCGAAAACTTCGATATGAAGAAGTACGGGTTTGGCAGCGCCGACGCCATGCAGGTTATGGCTGAAGCGGAGAAATATGCTTACGCCGACCGTTCCGAATATCTGGGCGACCCGGATTTTGTGAAAGTGCCGTGGCAGGCGCTGACCAACAAAGCCTATGCTAAAACGCTTGCCGATCAGATTGATATCAACAAAGCAAAGCCTTCCAGCCAAATCAAGCCTGGCAAACTTGCTCCCTATGAAAGTAACCAGACCACTCACTTCTCGGTGGTGGATAAAGGCGGTAATGCCGTGGCGGTGACCTATACCCTGAATACCACCTTCGGAACCGGTATTGTGGCGGGTAACACCGGTATTCTGCTCAATAATGAGATGGATGATTTCTCTGCTAAACCGGGTGTGCCGAACGTTTACGGACTGGTGGGCGGCGATGCCAACGCCGTCGGACCGAAGAAACGTCCGTTGTCGTCGATGTCGCCGACAATTGTGGTTAAAGACGGGAAAACCTGGCTGGTGACCGGCAGCCCTGGCGGGAGTCGAATTATCACTACCGTACTGCAAATGGTGGTCAACAGCATTGATTTTGGGATGAACGTCGCCGAAGCCACCAACGCGCCGCGATTCCATCATCAGTGGTTACCGGATGAGCTTCGTGTCGAGAAGGGCTTTAGTCCGGACACGCTCAAGTTGCTGGAGCAAAAAGGACAGAAAGTGGTGCTGAAAGAAGCAATGGGCAGCACTCAGAGCATTATGGTTGGACCGGATGGCGCACTGTATGGCGCGTCCGACCCGCGTTCCGTGGATGATTTAACGGCGGGATATTGATGGTATTGCCGGGTCTGCCGTTGATGCAGGCCCGGCGAGTGCTTCTTGGTGGTTTCTTACCCGTTATTTCACGCGCGCCATAAAGTAAGCATCAACGTACTCACCGTTGCGCAGGCCATATTTCTTGCCGGTGCCTTCGATTTCAAAGCCGTACTTCTTATAGACTGCGACCGCAGGCTCATTATCAACAAACACCGTTAGCTCAATACGATCGACGCGCAGCCAGTTGTCGCACATGTCGATCATTGTGCGAATCAGGGCGCTGGCAACGCCGCGGTTCTGCCAACGAGCATCAACACAGATACCAAAATCAGCGACGTGGCTGCGGCGCGGGCGTTGGGCGACGGCAATGGAAAGATGTCCCACGACGATATCATCGATGCAGGCAACCAGCTGTTTGACGCCGGGCTGCTCGGCGAGTCGCACTTGCCACATCTCCATGGAAGGATGAGGAACCTGTAGCGTGTTGTGGTACACCTCCGGCTGCGCATGGATCTGACGAATAGCGTCGTAATCTTTTGGTTCAGCGTGGCGTATCACTATCTCACTCATTCCTTATCTCCTGCAGGGGTAATTGTGTATTTACACTCGCTGAGAAAGAAAATTCCGTCAACTGCATTTTTTTGCAAAAATAAGTAGACAAGTGCGAATGAGAATGATTATTATTGCTCTGCATTCAGGGGAACCCCTACGGAGAACCTGAAAGCACGACATTGCTCACATTGCTTCCAGTATTACTTTAGCCAGCTTTTGCTGGCTTTTTTTTTGGGCTGGGTTTCGGGCTAGTTTGCTTGCCAGCTTAATCCCGGGCTGTGCTCGCAATCCTCACGTACTCTGTGTACGCTCCGGTTGCTGCGCGCAGGCCGTGAATAATCTGCCTACGCCACTTACGCCCGATCTTTTGGCTGTATAATGCGGTAGGCCGGATAAGGCAACGCCGCATCCGGCATGATAACAGGATGGATTCAGTTTTGTAGGCCGGATAAGGCAACGCCGCATCCGGCACGATGACAGGATGGATTCAGTCTCCAGCCGCTTTGCGCTATGGTGTAGACATTCACCTTCAGAAGGATTGTCTCATGGCCTTACATTGCGCATTTATTGGTTTTGGCAAAAGTACCACTCGCTACCATTTACCTTATGTCCTGAACCGCAAAGATAGCTGGCATGTCGCACATATTTTTCGCCGCAACGCGAAACCGGAAGAGCAGGCGCCGCAGTATTCACATATCCACTTTACCAGCGACCTCGACGAGATCTTAAATGATCCACAGGTGAAACTGGTGATCGTCTGTACACATGCTGACAGCCATTTCGAATACGCCAAACGTGCGCTGGAAGCCGGGAAAAGCGTGCTGGTTGAGAAGCCCTTTACCCCGACGCTTGCGCAAGCCAAAGAGCTGTTTGAGCTAGCGCAAAGCAAGGGATTGACCGTTACGCCATATCAGAATCGTCGTTTTGACTCCTGTTTCCTCACCGCGAAAAAGGCGATTGAGAGCGGCAAGTTGGGCGAGATTGTTGAAGTTGAAAGCCATTTTGACTATTACCGCCCGGTCGCTGAAACCAAACCAGGTCTGCCTCAGGACGGCGCATTTTATGGTCTGGGCGTACACACCATGGATCAAATTATCTCCCTGTTCGGCCGCCCCGACCATGTGGCCTACGACATCCGTAGCCTGCGTAACAAAGCGAACCCAGACGATACTTTTGAAGCGCAGCTGTTTTACGGTGACCTGAAAGCCATTGTCAAAACCAGTCATCTGGTGAAAATCGATTATCCGAAGTTTATCGTCCACGGTACAAAAGGCTCGTTTGTGAAGTATGGCATCGATCAGCAGGAAACCAGCCTGAAGGCCAATATCATGCCGGGAGAACCCGGTTTTGCCGCTGACGACTCCATTGGGCTGCTGGAGTACATCAATGATGAAGGCGTCTCAGTGAAAGAAGAGGTGAAACCGGAAGTCGGCGACTATGGCCGCGTCTATGATGCGCTGTATCAGACGCTGACAGTGGGTACACCTAATTACGTCAAGGAATCTGAAGTTCTCACCAACCTGGAAATCCTCGAACGCGCCTTTGAACAGGCAACGCCTGCCACGATAACCCTCGCTAAATAGCGTTGATGGACTCCTCTGGGATTGTTCATATTTTTTGAACAGAGGAGTCAATTTTCACCCTCTATGATCCCGACCGGATTGAGTCCACACTTACTCCATCGAAAACATCTGGGGGTGAACACAATGATCTATTTACGCAAAGCTAACGACCGTGGTCATGCTAATCATGGTTGGCTCGATTCCTGGCATACTTTCTCTTTTGCCAACTACTATGACCCGAATTTTATGGGGTTCTCGGCACTGCGCGTGATCAACGATGACGTAATCGACGCAGGTCAGGGTTTTGGTACTCATCCCCATAAAGACATGGAAATTCTGACCTACGTGCTGGAAGGCGCAGTAGAACATCAGGACAGCATGGGCAATAAGGAGCAGGTTCCGGCAGGTGAATTCCAGATTATGAGTGCCGGGACGGGGATCCGTCATTCGGAGTACAACCCGAGCGACACTGAGAAGCTGCACCTGTATCAGATCTGGATCATTCCGCAGGAAAATGGCATTACACCGCGTTATGAGCAACGTCGTTTCGATGCTGTTCAGGGCAAACAGTTGGTGCTGTCACCGGATGCACGAGAGGGTTCGCTGAAAGTGTATCAGGATATGGAGTTGTATCGCTGGGCGCTGCTTAAAGATGAACAGTCGGTGCATCAAATCGCCGCTGAACGCCGCGTCTGGATCCAGGTGGTAAAAGGTAACGTCACCATTAATGGGACGAAAGCCACTACCAGCGACGGTCTGGCAATCTGGGATGAACAGGCAATTTCGATTCATGCCGACAGCGACAGCGAAGTGTTACTGTTTGACCTGCCACCAGTATAAAAATACACGTCATCCTTCAAGCCGCATCTGTGTTGGCTTTCCTCGCTCACCCCGGTCGCGTACTTAATGTACGCTCCCGGGGATTCACTGCGTCGCCGCCTTGATGCAACTCGAATGATTTTGTGTATTTATCACAATAAAAACTCCTTTTTTTCTCTGCAAAGGTTCTCGCACGTCCGTGGTAAACTGGGGATATCTATCCCTTTTTAACGCTTCAGGACGATGAAAAAGAAAAGACCCGTACTTCAGGATGTAGCCGACCGCGTGGGCGTGACTAAAATGACGGTCAGTCGCTTTTTGCGTAACCCGGAGCAGGTCTCCGTGGCGCTGCGGGGCAAAATTGCCGCTGCACTTGATGAGCTGGGTTATATTCCCAATCGTGCTCCTGATATCCTTTCTAATGCCACCAGCCGTGCAATTGGCGTGCTGTTACCGTCTCTCACCAACCAGGTTTTTGCTGAAGTCCTGCGCGGCATAGAAGCCGTCACCGACGCCCATGGCTATCAAACCATGTTGGCGCACTACGGCTATAAACCGGAGATGGAACAAGAGCGCCTGGAATCAATGCTGTCGTGGAATATCGATGGTCTGATCCTCACCGAACGTAGCCATACGCCCCGTACGCTGAAAATGATTGAAGTTGCCGGTATCCCGGTGGTTGAGCTGATGGACAGCCAGTCTCCGTGTCTGGATATCGCCGTCGGTTTCGACAACTTCGAAGCCGCGCGTCAGATGACGGCCGCTATTATCGCCCGCGGGCACCGTCATGTAGCCTATCTTGGTGCGCGTCTTGATGAACGTACTATCATCAAACAGCGGGGCTACGAACAGGCCATGCGCGACGCCAATCTGGTGCCCTATAGCGTGATGGTGGAACAGTCTTCTTCCTACTCTTCCGGTATCGAGCTTATTCGTCAGGCGCGGCGTGAATATCCACAGCTGGACGGTGTTTTTTGTACCAACGATGACTTAGCGGTAGGCGCAGCATTTGAATGTCAGCGTTTGGGATTAAGAATACCCGATGATATGGCGATTGCCGGTTTTCACGGCCATGATATCGGCCAGGTAATGGAGCCGCGTCTGGCGAGTGTGCTCACGCCGCGTGAACGGATGGGCAGCATTGGCGCAGAACGTTTGCTGGCGCGCATCCGCGGTGAGGCAGTCACACCTAAAATGTTAGATTTAGGTTTCACCTTGTCACCGGGCGGATCTATTTAGCCCAACAAGTTTGAAGTAGCTCACACTTATACACTTCGAGCACGAATGGATATTGCTTCTCTATTTATCCGGCTGGACAATGTTACCGATAACAGTTACCCGTAACAATTTCCTGATTCTTGTACCAGTGGGGGCAACGCTTTGAGCACGACTAATCATGATCACCACGTTTACGTTCTGATGGGCGTATCGGGCAGCGGTAAATCTGCTGTCGCCAGCGAAGTGGCGCATCAACTGCAGGCCGCGTTTCTTGATGGCGATTTTCTCCATCCGCGCAGCAACATCATGAAAATGGCTTCCGGTGAGCCACTCAACGATGACGACCGTAAACCGTGGTTACAGGCGTTGAATGACGCCGCTTTCGCGATGCAGCGCACCAACAAGGTTTCGCTGATCGTCTGTTCCGCCTTGAAAAAAGACTATCGTGACCAACTGCGTGACGGTAACCCGAATCTCTCTTTCATCTACCTGAAAGGGGATTTTGACGTAATCGAAAGCCGCCTGAAGGCGCGTAAAGGTCACTTCTTCAAAACGCAGATGCTGGTAACTCAGTTTGAAGCGCTGGAAGAACCGGGTGCGAATGAAAACGATGTTCTGGTAGTGGATATCGATCAGCCGCTGGACGGTGTGGTAGCTAGCACCATTAAGGTTATTAACCAGGGCAGTAAGTAGTGACTACATTAACGCTTGTTTTAACAGCAGTAGGGTCCGTTTTATTACTGCTGTTTTTAGTAATGAAGGCGCGTATGCACGCCTTCGTTGCTTTGATGGTGGTGTCCATTGGTGCAGGTCTCTTTTCCGGTATGCCGCTCGATAAAATCGCGGCAACGATGGAAAAAGGGATGGGAGGCACGCTCGGCTTTCTGGCGATTGTGGTGGCGCTGGGGGCGATGTTCGGCAAGATTTTGCATGAGACGGGCGCGGTCGATCAGATTGCCGTTAAAATGCTGAAATCCTTCGGTCACAGCCGTGCGCATTATGCGATCGGCCTGGCCGGCCTGATTTGCGCGCTACCGCTGTTCTTTGAAGTGGCGATTGTGCTGCTGATAAGTGTCGCATTCTCGATGGCGCGCCATACGGGAACTAACCTGGTGAAGCTGGTTATTCCACTGTTTGCGGGTGTGGCTGCTGCTGCCGCGTTCCTGCTGCCAGGGCCGGCGCCAATGCTGCTGGCTTCGCAAATGCACGCTGACTTTGGCTGGATGATCCTGATTGGCCTGTGTGCGGCGATTCCGGGCATGATTATCGCCGGGCCGCTGTGGGGCAACTTTATCAGCCGTTACGTTGAACTGCATGTACCGGAAGACATTACCGAGCCGCATCTGGGCGAAGGCAAGATGCCATCCTTTGGCTTCAGCCTGTCGCTGATCCTGCTGCCGCTGGTGCTGGTTGGTTTGAAAACCATCGCCGCACGCTTTGTGCCGGTCGGTTCTACTGCGTATGAATGGTTCGAATTTATCGGTCATCCGTTCACTGCGATTCTGGTCGCCTGTCTGGTCGCTATTTATGGTCTGGCCATTCGTCAGGGTATGGCGAAAGACCGGGTGATGGAGATCTGCGGACACGCGCTGCAGCCCGCGGGGATTATTCTGCTGGTGATTGGTGCCGGTGGCGTGTTCAAACAGGTGCTGGTGGATTCCGGTGTCGGTCCTGCTTTGGGGGAAGCGTTAACCGGTATGGGCTTGCCGATTGCCATTACCTGCTTTGTGCTGGCGGCGGCGGTACGTATTATTCAGGGTTCCGCGACCGTAGCCTGCTTAACGGCTGTGGGTCTGGTGATGCCAGTGATTGAGCAACTGAACTTCTCCGGTGCGCAGATGGCGGCACTGTCTATCTGTATCGCGGGCGGTTCTATTGTGGTCAGCCACGTGAACGATGCCGGTTTCTGGCTGTTCGGTAAATTTACCGGTGCAACGGAAGCACAAACGCTGAAGACCTGGACGATGATGGAAACCATCCTCGGTACGGTCGGTGCAATTGTCGGGATGATTGCTTTCCAGCTGTTGAGCTGAGTCTTGTTGCCCGGTGGCGCTTGCGCTTACCGGGCCTACATCAAGTACATATCCGCATCGTAGGCCGGGTCAGGCGAAGCCGCTACCCGGCTTTTTTATAGCACGACCAGCCCTTCTTCTGTTTTCAGCCAGCGCGGCGCTTTTAGCGTATCGGCGAAATATTCCACCAGATCTTGCAGTAAGTCACCCGCCACGCGTTCCATCTCGTCAGACAGCGTTTTACTCATCAGCAGGTGCGTTAATAACTGACAGTAGCGCCCCATCTGGTCTGGCTCGGGTTCAAAGAGGGGAGAGCGGGTCGGTAAGGTTTCTACCTACATGATTGAGGTGCTTCTCATAAACACATTCACAGCGCTGATTGCCCGGTGGCGTTTGTGCTTACCGGGCCTACATCAAGTACATTTCATACCGTAGGCCGGGTAAGGCGAAGCCGCCACCCGGCGTGCAACGAATACGTCACCCCTTCATCCACATCCGTACGCCATCGAGGAACATCTGGGTGGCCATCATCACCAGAATCAGTCCCATCAGGCGCTCAAGGGCGTTAACCCCTTTCTCACCCAGCAGACGTAAAAACAGCGAAGACTGCAACAAAATCACAAAGGTACCGCCCCAGGCGATCAGTAGCGCAATCACCAGATGCCCCATCTGATTCGGGTACTGGCGCGATAGCAGCATCAACGATGCCAGAATTGTTGGACCAGCAACCAGTGGAATCGCCAACGGCACGATAAAGGGTTCTTCGCCTGCCGGAAGCCCGGTGCTATTCCCGGTGGCGCTGGGGAAAATCATTTTGATGGCAATCAGGAACAAGATGATGCCTCCGGAGATGGAGACGGTTTCTGCTCGCAGGTTAAGAAATACCAGAATTTTCTCGCCCGCAAACAGGAAAATGAACATCACCAACAGAGCAATGAACAGCTCGCGAATCATAATCGCGCGACGGCGTTTTGGTTCGGTATGTTTCAATACGGACATGAAAATGGGCAGATTTCCGAGCGGATCCATAATCAGGATCAATAAAACTGCCGCTGAAATGATTTCATTCATAACTCAAATTCCCTGATAATTACCGCGGACTTTCTGCTTGCTTGCGCAGCGGGATAAGTCGCATTACTGATGGCTTCGCTATCATTGATTAATTTCACTTGCGACTTTGGCTGCTTTTTGTATGGTGAAGGATAGGCCAGTAGGATACTGGTTAGCATACACAGCACACATCTCTGCAGGAAAAAAACGCTATGAAAAATGTTGGTTTTATCGGCTGGCGCGGTATGGTCGGCTCTGTTCTCATGCAACGCATGGTTGAAGAGCGCGACTTTGACGCCATTCGCCCTGTTTTCTTTTCTACTTCCCAGCTCGGGCAGGCGGCACCGACGTTCGGTGGTTCGACTACCGGCACACTTCAGGACGCTTTTGATCTGGACGCGCTGAAGGCGCTGGACATTATCGTGACCTGTCAGGGCGGCGATTATACCAACGAAATCTATCCAAAGCTTCGTGAAAGCGGTTGGCAGGGTTACTGGATTGACGCGGCTTCTTCATTGCGCATGAAAGACGATGCCATCATCATTCTCGATCCGGTTAACCAGGATGTCATTACCGACGGTCTGAACAAAGGTATTAAGACTTTTGTCGGCGGTAACTGCACCGTTAGCCTGATGCTGATGTCGCTCGGCGGCCTGTTTGCCAATGATTTGGTTGACTGGGTATCCGTGGCAACTTACCAGGCGGCCTCCGGCGGCGGCGCACGTCATATGCGTGAACTGCTGTCGCAGATGGGGCATCTGTATAGCCATGTGGCCGATGAACTGGCGACGCCTTCCTCTGCTATCCTCGACATCGAGCGCAAAGTCACGACCCTGTCCCGTAGCGGTGAACTGCCGGTTGATAACTTTGGCGTACCGCTGGCCGGTAGCCTGATTCCGTGGATCGACAAACAGCTCGATAACGGCCAGAGCCGTGAAGAGTGGAAGGGGCAGGCGGAAACCAACAAAATTCTCAACACGTCTTCGGTGATCCCGGTTGATGGTTTGTGCGTGCGCGTCGGTGCGCTGCGCTGCCATAGCCAGGCATTCACCATTAAACTGAAAAAAGATGTGTCTATTCCGACCGTTGAAGAACTGCTTGCTGCGCACAATCCGTGGGCAAAAGTAGTGCCAAACGATCGGGATATCACTATGCGTGAGTTAACCCCAGCGGCCGTTACCGGTACGTTGACCACGCCAGTAGGCCGTCTGCGTAAGCTGAATATGGGACCGGAGTTCCTGTCAGCCTTTACCGTAGGCGACCAACTGCTCTGGGGTGCCGCGGAGCCACTGCGCCGTATGCTGCGTCAGCTGGCGTAATGCTGGACTGCCTGATGGCGCTACGCTTATCGGGCCTGTAAATGACGCGAGTCAGCAGGTCGGGTAAGGCAACACCGCCATCTGGCAGACACATATTGTGAATAAACATTGGGTGCTGAGTCGCCCTTTTTTTTGCGTAATACAGGAGTAAGCGCAGATGTTTCATTTTTTACCGGGAGTAAGATAAAGCATTGGCTATTCTTTAAGGGTGACTTAGTACCGGAGGTATTAAGTTGTTGCCTGAAGGTGGGACGACGCAGAGAGGATGCACAATTGTGCTGCGCCGTTCAGGTCAAAGAAGTGTCGCACCTGATGTCGAAAATCAGTTGGAAGGGGTGACACCATAAAACAGGAAGACAACCATGTCCGTTCGTATCGATAGAGACGTGATTAATGCGCTAATTGCAGGCCATTTTGCGGATCCTTTTTCCGTACTGGGTATGCACCAAACTGAAGCTGGACTCGAAGTCCGCGCCCTATTACCCGATGCCACCGAAGTGTGGGTGATCGAACCAAAGACCGGACGTAAAGTGGGCAAGCTGGATTGCCTCGACTCTCGCGGTTTTTTTTGTGCTGTACTTCCCCGCCGTAAAAATTTCTTTCGCTATCAGTTGGCCGTTGTCTGGCATGGACAGCAGAATCTGATTGATGACCCTTATCGTTTTGGCCCGCTAATCCAGGATATGGATGCCTGGCTGTTATCTGAAGGTACGCATCTGCGACCTTACGAGACGCTGGGGGCGCATGCAGACACCATGGATGGCGTTACCGGCACGCGTTTTTCCGTCTGGGCGCCGAATGCACAGCGTGTTTCAGTCGTGGGACAGTTCAACTATTGGGATGGCCGCCGCCACCCCATGCGCCTGCGTAAAGAGAGTGGTATCTGGGAACTGTTTATCCCCGGAGCCCAGCAGGGTCAGCTGTATAAATACGAGATGATCGATGCAAACGGTAAGCTGCGTATTAAAGCCGACCCCTACGCGTTTGAAGCGCAAATGCGCCCGGAAACTGCATCGCTTATCTGCGGTTTGCCGGAAAAAGTGGTGCAAACTGAGGAGCGCAAAAGAGCTAATCAGTTTGATGCGCCAATCTCTATCTATGAAGTGCATCTGGGTTCATGGCGTCGCCATACCGATAACAACTTCTGGCTGAGCTATCGTGAGCTGGCAGATCAGTTGGTTCCCTACGCAAAGTGGATGGGCTTTACCCATCTCGAACTGCTGCCGATCAACGAACACCCGTTTGACGGCAGTTGGGGTTACCAGCCTACCGGCATGTACGCGCCGACCCGCCGTTTCGGCACGCGCGATGACTTCCGCTATTTTGTCAATGCCGCCCATCAGGCGGGGCTGAACGTGATCCTCGACTGGGTTCCGGGTCATTTCCCGTCGGACGACTTTGGTCTGGCTCAGTTTGATGGCACCAGTTTGTATGAACACAGCGACCCGCGTGAAGGCTATCACCAGGACTGGAATACGCTGATCTACAACTATGGCCGCCGTGAAGTCAGCAACTATCTGGTGGGCAACGCCCTGTACTGGATTGAGCGCTTTGGTATCGATGCGCTGCGCGTGGATGCCGTGGCATCAATGATTTATCGCGACTACAGCCGTAAAGAAGGGGAATGGATCCCGAATGAATTTGGTGGTCGCGAAAACCTCGAAGCCATTGAGTTCTTGCGCAATACCAACCGTATTCTTGGCGAACAGGTTCCTGGTGCCGTGAGCATGGCGGAAGAGTCCACCGATTTTGCCGGTGTCTCCAGGCCGCAGGATATGGGCGGTTTAGGTTTCTGGTACAAGTGGAACCTGGGCTGGATGCACGACACGCTGGATTACATGAAGCTGGACCCGGTTCATCGTCAGTATCACCACGATAAGCTGACCTTCGGCATGCTGTACAACTACACCGAAAATTTTGTTCTGCCACTGTCACACGATGAAGTCGTACACGGTAAGAAATCGATTCTCGACCGCATGCCGGGAGACGCATGGCAGAAATTTGCCAACCTGCGTGCCTATTACGGCTGGATGTGGGCCTTCCCTGGTAAGAAACTGCTGTTTATGGGGAACGAATTTGCTCAGGGACGCGAGTGGAACCACGACGCCAGCCTTGACTGGCATTTGCTGGAAGGGGGCGACAACTGGCACCACGGTGTACAGCGACTGGTACGCGACCTGAACCACACCTATCGTCATCATAAAGCGTTGCATGAGCTTGATTTTGATGCCTATGGCTTTGAGTGGCTGGTGGTGGATGACAACGAACGGTCGGTGCTGATTTTTGTCCGCCGTGACAAGGCCGGTAATGAAATTATCGTCGCCAGTAACTTCACGCCAGTGCCGCGCCATGGCTACCGTTTCGGCATCAATCAACCGGGCAAATGGCGTGAAATCCTCAATACCGACTCGATGCATTACCACGGCAGCAATACCGGTAATGGTGGGGCTGTGCACAGTGATGAAATCGCCAGCCATGGGCGTCAACACTCACTGAGCCTCACGTTGCCACCGCTGGCAACGATTTGGCTGGTTCGGGAGGGGTAATGACGCAACTGGCAACCGGCAACGCCACACCCCATGGTGCAACGTATGACGGCCATGGCATCAATTTCACCCTTTTCTCGGCCCATGCCGAACGCGTTGAGTTATGCGTATTCGACGAGCAAGGTTGCGAACACCGCTATGACCTGCCGGGGCGTAGCGGGGATATCTGGCACGGCTATTTGGCCGATGCCAGACCAGGTCTGCGCTACGGTTATCGCGTGCATGGACCGTGGCAGCCTGGGCAGGGTCACCGCTTCAATCCGGCGAAGCTGCTTCTCGACCCTTGCGCGCGTCGGGTTGAAGGTGAATTAAAAGATAACCCTCTGCTGCACGGCGGGATTGATGAACCGGATCATCACGATAATGCCGCCATCGCCCTGAAAAGTGTGGTGGTGTCAGATCGGTATGACTGGGAAGACGATACCCCGCCACGCACGCCGTGGGGCAATACCGTGATTTACGAAGCGCATGTCAAAGGGCTGACGTATCTGCATCCTGATATCCCTGAAGAGATACGCGGTACCTACAAAGCGCTCGGTCATCCGGTGATGCTCGACTATTTCAAGCGTCTTGGCATTACCGCGCTGGAGCTGTTGCCCGTTGCACATTTCGCCAACGAACCGCGCCTTCAGCGGTTGGGGTTGTCGAACTACTGGGGGTACAACCCGGTGGCGATGTTTGCATTGCATCCAGCCTATGCCTGCTCGCCAGAGAGTGCGTTGGATGAGTTTCGTGATGCGGTAAAAGCACTGCATAAAGCGGGTATTGAGGTCATTCTCGATATCGTTTTGAACCACAGTGCCGAACTGGATCTTGAGGGGCCTGTCTTCTCGCTGCGCGGAATTGATAACCGTAGCTATTATTGGATCAGGGACGATGGTGATTACTACAACTGGACCGGCTGTGGGAACACCCTCAATCTGAGCCATCCTGGTGTCGTGGAGTATGCCTGTGAATGCCTGCGTTACTGGGTTGAAACCTGCCACGTCGATGGTTTTCGTTTTGATTTAGCTTCCGTCATGGGGCGTACGCCTGCGTTTCGTCAGGATGCACCCCTGTTTACCGCGATCCAAAACTGTCCGCTGCTCTCTCGCGTCAAACTGATTGCGGAACCGTGGGATATTGGTGAAGGCGGATATCAGGTGGGTAATTTCCCACCGCCGTTTGCCGAGTGGAATGACCATTTTCGCGATGCCAGTCGACGCTTCTGGCTTCAGCGTAATCTGTCTTTGGGAGAGTTTGCCGGACGTTTCGCCGCATCCAGCGATGTGTTTAAACGCAATGGCCGCAAACCCAGCGCTACCGTCAATCTGGTGACCGCGCATGACGGTTTTACGCTGCGCGACTGTGTGTGCTTCACAAATAAGCACAATGAAGCGAATGGTGAGGAAAATCGCGACGGCACTAGCAATAACTACAGCGACAATCATGGTAAAGAAGGATTAGGCGGCACGCTGGACCTGATTGAGCGGCGGCGCGACAGCATTCATGCGCTGTTATCCACGCTGTTGCTCTCCCAGGGGACGCCGATGTTGCTGGCGGGCGATGAGCATGGTCATAGCCAGCACGGCAACAATAACGCTTACTGCCAGGATAACGCCCTGACCTGGCTGGACTGGCAGCAGGCAAACAGCGGGCTAACCACATTTACCGCTGCCCTGATCCATCTTCGCCAGCAAATTCCTGCACTAACGGGTGATCGCTGGTGGGAAGAGTGCGATGGCAATGTTCGTTGGCTGAATAAGTACGCACAACCCTTAAGTGCGGATGAGTGGCAAAACGGCCCGAGGCAGATGCAAATCCTGCTTTCAGACCGTTTTTTGATTGCAATAAATGCCACGCTTGAGGTGACAGATATCGTTTTACCTGAAGGGGAATGGTGCGCCGTTCCCCCATTTGCCGGAGAGGATAATCCGGTGCTTACGGCTGTCTGGCAGGGACCTGCGCACGGACTGTGTGTGTTCCAGAGAAGATAAAAAAGGAGTTAGTCATGGTGAGTTTAGAGAAGAACGATCGTGTAATGTTGGCGCGCCAGCTGCCATTAAAATCTGTTGCCCTGATCCTGGCCGGTGGCCGCGGTACCCGCTTAAAAGATTTAACCAACAAACGTGCCAAACCTGCTGTGCACTTTGGCGGTAAGTTCCGCATTATCGATTTTGCCTTATCCAACTGTATTAACTCCGGGATCCGCCGTATTGGCGTGATCACCCAGTACCAGTCCCACACGCTGGTGCAGCATATTCAGCGCGGCTGGTCGTTCTTTAGCGAAGAGATGAACGAGTTTGTCGATCTGCTGCCCGCCCAGCAAAGGATGCAGGGCGAAAATTGGTATCGCGGCACGGCGGATGCGGTGACCCAAAACCTGGACATCATTCGACGCTACAAAGCGGAATATGTGGTGATCCTCGCAGGCGATCATATCTATAAGCAAGACTACTCACGCATGCTGATCGACCACGTTGAGAAAGGTGCACGTTGCACCGTTGCCTGTATGCCAGTGCCTATCGAAGAAGCCAGTGCGTTTGGCGTAATGGCTGTTGACGAAAACGAAAAAATTATCGAATTCGTTGAAAAACCAGCGAATCCGCCTGCTATGCCAGGTGACCCCACTAAATCTCTCGCCAGTATGGGGATCTACGTTTTTGACGCCGATTATCTGTATGAATTGCTGGCAGAAGATGACCTGAATGAAACCTCCAGCCACGATTTTGGTAAAGACCTGATCCCGAAAATCACCGAAGCTGGCATGGCTTATGCACACCCATTCCCATTGTCCTGCGTGCAGTCTGATCCGGAATCCGAGCCATACTGGCGTGATGTGGGGACGCTGGAAGCCTACTGGAAGGCCAACCTCGATCTGGCCTCGGTAACGCCTGAGCTGGACATGTATGACCAGAACTGGCCAATCCGTACGCATATGGAATCACTGCCGCCAGCGAAATTCGTGCAGGACCGTTCCGGTAGCCACGGAATGACGCTGAACTCACTGGTTTCCGGTGGCTGTATTATTTCTGGTTCGGTGGTGGTGCAGTCCGTACTGTTCCCGCGAGTGCGGGTGAATTCTTTCTGTAACATTGATTCGGCAGTGTTGTTACCTGAAGTCTGGGTTGGACGTTCGTGCCGCTTACGTCGTTGCATTATCGATCGCGCCTGCGTCATTCCTGAGGGCATGGTGATTGGCGAAAATGCGGAAGAAGATGCTCGTCGCTTCTACCGCTCAGAGGAAGGCATTGTGCTGGTCACGCGTGAAATGCTACGCAAACTGCAAATCAAACAGGAGCGATAATGCAGGTTTTACACGTTTGTTCAGAGATGTTCCCCCTGTTAAAAACCGGGGGACTGGCGGATGTTATTGGGGCGTTACCTGCGGCACAAATTGCGGACGGCGTGGATGCTCGCGTGTTGCTTCCGGCGTTTCCTGATATTCGTCGCGGCATTCCTGATGCGCAGGTCGTGACGCGTCGGGATACCTTCGCCGGACGGATAACGCTGTTGTTCGGACATTACAACGGCGTCGGCATTTATCTGATTGATGCGCCGCATCTCTATGACCGTCCCGGCAGCCCGTATCACGATACGAACCTGTTTGCTTACTCCGATAACGTACAACGTTTTGCGCTGCTCGGCTGGGTAGGATGTGAAATGGCCTGCGGGCTTGATCCATTCTGGCGCCCGGATGTGGTGCATGCGCATGACTGGCACGCTGGCCTGGCGCCGGCGTATCTGGCGGCGCGCGGCCATCCGGCGAAATCGGTGTTCACCGTACACAACCTGGCGTATCAAGGCATGTTTTATGCAAAGCATATGGATGACATCCAATTGCCATGGTCGTTCTTTAATGTGCACGGACTGGAGTTTAACGGGCAGATTTCATTCCTGAAGGCCGGTTTGTACTACGCCGACCATATTACGGCGGTGAGTCCGACCTACGCACGGGAAATTACCGAGCCGCAGTTTGCCTATGGCATGGAAGGGTTGTTGCAACAGCGTCATCGTGAGGGGCGTCTTTCCGGCGTACTGAACGGTGTTGATGAAAAAATCTGGAGCCCGGAAACCGATCTGTTATTGGCATCGCGGTATACCCGTGACTCGCTGGAAGAGAAGGCCGAGAACAAACGGCAGCTACAGATTGCGATGGGACTTAAGGTTAACGATAAAGTGCCGCTGTTTGCTGTTGTGAGCCGTCTGACCAGTCAAAAAGGGCTGGATCTGGTGCTGGAAGCGCTGCCTGGGTTGTTAGAGCAGGGCGGACAACTGGCGTTGCTCGGCGCGGGCGATCCGGTATTGCAGGAAGGGTTCTTAGCGGCGGCCGCGGAACATCCAGGCCAGGTTGGCGTGCAGATTGGTTATCACGAGGCCTTCTCGCATCGCATCATGGGCGGGGCCGATGTGATATTGGTGCCCAGCCGTTTTGAGCCGTGCGGCTTAACGCAATTGTATGGACTGAAGTACGGCACGTTGCCGCTGGTGCGGCGTACCGGTGGGCTGGCTGATACGGTGTCTGATAGTTCGCTGGAGAACCTGGCGGACGGTATCGCCAGTGGGTTTGTATTTGAAGATAGTAATGCCTGGTCGCTGCTACGGGCGATCCGGCGTGCTTTCGTATTGTGGTCCCGGCCTTCGCTTTGGCGGTTCGTACAACGTCAGGCCATGACCATGGATTTTAGCTGGCAAGTCGCGGCGAAGTCTTACCGTGAGCTTTACTATCGCTTGAAATAGATATCCAGGAATCACCTATATGAATGCTCCATTTACTTATGCATCGCCCACACTCAGCGTAGAGGCACTTAAGCATTCTATTGCCTACAAGCTGATGTTCACGATTGGTAAAGACCCGGTCATTGCCAATAAACATGAGTGGCTGAACGCCACATTGTTCGCGGTGCGCGATCGTCTCGTGGAGCGCTGGCTGCGTTCTAATCGTGCGCAATTATCCCAGGAAACTCGCCAGGTCTATTACCTGTCTATGGAGTTCCTGATTGGCCGCACGCTTTCCAATGCACTGTTATCATTGGGTATTTATGATGATGTCAAAAATGCGCTGGAAGGCATGGGGCTGGATCTTGAAGATCTGATTGACGAAGAGAACGACCCTGGTCTTGGTAACGGTGGCCTTGGTCGTCTGGCGGCCTGCTTCCTTGACTCTCTGGCAACGCTGGGCCTGCCGGGACGCGGTTACGGTATTCGCTATGACTACGGGATGTTCAAACAGAACATTGTCGATGGCCGACAGAAAGAGTCGCCGGACTACTGGCTGGAATACGGTAACCCGTGGGAATTTAAACGCCACAATACGCGTTACAAAGTGCGTTTTGGTGGGCGTATTCAGCAGGAAGGCAAGAAAACGCGCTGGATTGAGACCGAAGAGATCCTCGCGGTGGCGTATGACCAAATTATCCCTGGTTACGACACAGACGCCACCAACACGTTGCGTCTGTGGAATGCGCAGGCCAGTAGCGAAATCAACCTCGGTAAATTCAATCAGGGCGACTACTTTGCGGCGGTGGAAGATAAAAACCATTCCGAGAACGTTTCCCGCGTGCTGTATCCGGATGACTCCACCTATTCGGGACGCGAGCTGCGCTTGCGTCAGGAGTATTTCCTGGTCTCCGCCACGGTGCAGGACATTCTGAATCGTCATTATCAACTGCACAAAACCTACGATAATCTGGCAGATAAAATTGCTATTCACCTCAATGACACCCATCCGGTGCTGTCGATTCCTGAGCTGATGCGTCTGCTGATTGATGAGCACAAGTTTAGCTGGGACGATGCCTTTGAGGTGTGCTGTCAGGTCTTCTCGTATACCAACCATACGCTGATGAGCGAGGCGCTGGAAACCTGGCCGGTGGATATGCTGGGTAAAATTCTGCCGCGCCACCTGCAAATTATCTTTGAGATTAACGATTACTTCCTGAAAACGCTGCAGGAGCAGTATCCGAACGATACAGGTCTGTTGGGGCGCACTTCGATCATTGATGAGTCGAACGGCCGTCGCGTGCGTATGGCGTGGCTGGCAGTCGTGGTGAGCCACAAAGTTAACGGTGTGTCGGAGTTGCACTCTAACCTGATGGTACAGTCGCTGTTTGCTGATTTTGCAAATATCTTCCCAACCCGTTTTTGCAACGTTACCAATGGTGTGACACCGCGTCGTTGGCTGGCGCTGGCGAACCCGCCGCTTTCCAATGTGCTGGATGAGAACATTGGCCGTACCTGGCGCACCGATCTCAGTCAGCTCAGCGAACTGGAACAACACTGCGATTTCCCGCTGGTGAATCAGGCGGTGCGTCATGCGAAGCTGGAGAACAAAAAACGCCTGGCGACGCTCATCGCGCAGCAGTTGAATGTGGTGGTGAATCCGAAATCGCTGTTTGATGTGCAGATCAAGCGTATTCACGAGTACAAGCGTCAGTTGATGAACGTGCTGCATGTGATTACCCGCTACAACCGCATTAAGGCCGATCCTGATGCTGAGTGGGTGCCGCGTGTGAATATTTTTGCCGGTAAGGCGGCTTCGGCTTATTACATGGCGAAGCACATCATTCACCTGATCAACGACGTCGCGAAGGTGATCAACAACGATCCGCAAATTGGCGATAAGCTGAAGGTGGTGTTTATTCCTAACTACAGCGTCAGCCTGGCGCAGGTGATTATTCCTGCCGCCGACCTGTCTGAGCAAATCTCACTGGCCGGGACCGAAGCCTCCGGGACCAGTAATATGAAATTTGCCCTCAACGGTGCGCTGACCATCGGGACGCTGGACGGCGCTAACGTTGAGATGCTGGAGCATGTGGGGGCAGAGAATATCTTTATCTTTGGAAATACTGCGGAAGAAGTGGAGGCGCTGCGTAGTCAGGGTTACAAGCCGCGTGAGTATTACGAGAAAGATGAAGAACTGCACCAGGTGCTGACGCAAATTGGCAGTGGCGTATTCAGCCCCGAGGAGCCGGGACGCTACCGTGACCTGGTGGACTCACTGATTAACTTTGGTGACCACTATCAGGTGCTGGCGGACTATCGCAGCTACGTTGATTGCCAGGACAAAGTTGACGAACTGTATCGCCACCCGGAAGAGTGGACCACCAAGTCGATGATAAATATCGCCAATATGGGCTACTTCTCATCGGACAGGACGATCAAAGAGTACGCCGAGAACATCTGGCATATTGATTCGGTGCGGTTGTAACACACGATGCCGGGGGCGCTTCGCTTGCCCGGCCTACATTTATCTACTCTTGTAGGCCAGATAAGGCGTTAGCCGCCATCCGGCAAAATGCCTGGGGGCGCTTCGCTTGCCCGGCCTACATTTATCTACTCTTGTAGGCCGGATAAGGCGCTAGCCGCCATCCGGCAAAATACCCGGTGGCGCTTCGCTTGCCCGGCCTACGTTTATCTACTTTTGTAGGCCGGATAAGGCGTTAGCCGCTATCCGGCAAAATGCCCGGTGGCGCTTCGCTTGCCCGGCCTACATTTATCTACTCTTGTAGGCCGGATAAGGCGCTAGCCGCCATCCGGCAAAATGCTCGGGGGCGCTTCGCTTGCCCGGCCTACGTTTATCTACTTTTGTAGGCCGGATAAGGCGTTAGCCGCTATCCGGCAAAATACCCGGTGGCGCTTCGCTTGCCCGGCCTACATTTATCTACTCTTGTAGGCCGGATAAGGCGTTAGCCGCCATCCGGCAAAATGCCTGGTGGCGCTTCGCTTGCCCGGCCTACGTTTATCTACTCTTGTAAGCCGGATAAGGCGTTAACCGCCATCCGGCATTTTTATCAGGAGGCCAGAGATAGCTGGTGTTTCTCAACGTATTCTGCCAGCCACTGTGTCATGCGGGACTGCTGTTCGGCAGTTAGCCACATCCCTTCTTTCGTACGACGCCATAGTGCATCTTCTGCACGGCGAACCCACTCGTGCTCGACCAGGTATTTCAGCTCGGCTTCATAGAATTCATGGCCAAAGTCTTCGCCCAACTCGGCAACCGAAGTCGCTTCGCCGATGATCCATTCCGTGTTGCTGCCATAGGTGCGTGAATAATGGCGCGCCAGCGACTCGGTCAGGAACGGATAGCGACGGCGCAGTTTTGCCGCGTAATCCTCACGATCGCCACCAATATCGCCGCCTGGCAGGATGCACTCTTTGGTCCATGCTGGCCCAATGCCCTGATAGTAAGACGACAGTTTTTCCATCGCGTGTTCGGCCAGTTTACGGTAGGTCGTCAACTTGCCGCCGAAGACGGACAACAGCGGAGCTTTGCCGTTTTCATCATGGATATCCAACGTGTAATCACGGGTGATAGCCTGTGGTGAGTCTGATTCGTCATCGCACAGCGGACGCACACCTGAATAGGTCCAGACGATATCGTCACGGCCCAGCTGTTTCTTAAAGTGAGCGTTGTAGACTTTCAGCAGGTAATTGATTTCGCTTTCATCAATTTTCACTGCTTTTGGATCGCCTTTGTACTCCACGTCGGTCGTCCCGATAATCGAGAACTCATCCATCCATGGGATAACAAACACAATACGTTTATCTTCGTTTTGCAGGATGTACGCCTGCTTCTGGGTATGCACGCGCGGCACCACAATGTGGCTGCCTTTAATCAGGCGGATACCGTATGGTGATGGCAGGTGCATGCCGTCGTCGAAGAACTCTTTTACCCACGGGCCGGTGGCGTTTACCAGACCGCGCGCCTGCCAGGTGTGTTTTTTACCGGTATCGATATCTTCAGCTTCAACAACCCACAGACCGTTTTCACGGCGAGCGGAGGTTGCGCGGGTACGGGTTAATACTTCCCCACCTTTACGCACCACCATTTGGGCGTTTGCCAAAACCAGACGTGCATCGTCTACCCAGCAGTCAGAATATTCGAAACCGCGCACAATCTCGGGTTTCATTACGGAATCCGCGCCAAAACGCAAACCGGTCGAGCCCGGCAAACTGGTGCGTTTGCCCAGATGATCGTACATAAACAGACCAATACGGATCATCCATGCCGGACGCAGGTGCGGGCGGTGGGGCAGGCGAAAGCGCATTGGGAAGGCGATATGCGGTGCCATTTTCAACAGCACTTCACGTTCGGCCAGCGCTTCGCTAACCAGGCGGAATTCGTAGTGTTCCAGGTAGCGCAGGCCACCGTGGATGAGTTTGGAACTGGCGGAGGAGGTCGCGCAGGCTAAATCCTGTGCTTCCAGCATCAGCACGGATAAACCGCGTCCAGCGGCATCTGCCGCGATACCGGCACCGTTGATGCCTCCACCTATCACAATCAGATCTTTGGTTTCCATGCTGGCCTCTCGCACTTTCGTTATAGCTCATTAATGTTCGTTATCGAGCATAATAGCAAAGAATCGCGCCATTGGTAACATCGGATAAACAATTTACAGTGATACATATAACATTATGGCGTTTACCTGCTCAGGCAACGTACACTGGAGGGTAATATTGGTTACCTGCCAGAACATAAGTAGAACTTAAAAAGAGAACACCATGGATCAGTTTGAATGTATCAATGTCGAAGAAGCCCATCAGAAACTACTGCACGGAATGGCGGTGCTGGTGGATATTCGCGATCCGCAAAGTTATGCGATGGGTCACGCACCCCAGGCGTTTCATCTGACAAACGATACGCTGGGAACGTTTATGCGTGACCACGATTTCGATACCGCCGTGATGGTGATGTGCTATCACGGCAACAGCAGTAAAGGTGCGGCGCAGTATCTGCTTCAGCAAGGTTATGATGCGGTTTACAGCGTCGACGGCGGCTTTGATGCCTGGCATCGACATTTTCCGGCAGAAGTGACGTTTGGTTCGTAAGCTAACAAAGATGCAGCCTGAAACAGGCTGGGTCTATATACTGTCCTCTTTTGTGTGGATGAAGCGACAGCAACAATGTTGATGATTACCTCTTTTGCTAACCCCCGCGTGGCGCAGGCGTTTGTTGATTACATGGCGACACAGGGCGTTATTCTGACGATTCAACAACATCAGCAAACGGATGTCTGGCTGGCGGATGAGTCCCAGGCCGAGCGCGTGCGGGCTGAACTGGCGCGTTTTCTGGAGAATCCGGGCGATCCGCGTTATCTGGCGGCAAGCTGGCAGTCGGGCCAGACCGACAGTGGTTTGCGCTATCAACGCTATCCGTTTCTTGCCACGTTACGCGAACGTGCGGGTCCGGTGACCTGGGCGGTGATGGCCGCGTGTGTGCTGGTGTTTATCGCAATGAATGTGATGGGTGACCAGGCGGTTATGCTCTGGCTGGCATGGCCGTTTGATCCTACGCTGAAATTTGAATTCTGGCGTTATTTCACCCACGCGTTTATGCACTTCTCTCTGATGCACATTCTGTTCAACCTGTTGTGGTGGTGGTATCTCGGCGGTGCGGTTGAAAAGCGTCTGGGTAGTGGAAAACTGATTGTTATTACCGTGATCAGCGCCCTGTTGAGCGGCTATGTTCAGCAGAAATTTAGCGGCCCGTGGTTTGGTGGGTTGTCTGGCGTGGTATATGCGCTGATGGGCTATGTGTGGTTGCGCGGCGAGCGTGATCCGCAAAGCGGTATTTTCCTGCAGCGTGGTTTGATTATCTTTGCTTTGATCTGGATTGTTGCCGGCTGGTTTGATCTATTCGGCATGTCGATGGCGAATGGCGCTCATATCGCCGGGTTGGCCGTGGGTCTGGCAATGGCGTTTGCCGATACGATGAATGTGCGGAAACGAACTTTGTAGGCCGGATAAGCGTTAGCGCATCCGGCAAAATTTCAGGGAACACTAATGAAGCAAACACAACGACATGACGCGATCATCGAGCTGGTAAAAAAACAGGGATATGTCAGCACCGAAGAGCTGGTGGAGCATTTCTCCGTCAGCCCACAAACGATTCGCCGGGATCTCAACGATCTGGCCGATCAGAACATGATTCTGCGCCATCATGGTGGCGCAGCGTTGCCGTCCAGTTCTGTGAATACCCCGTGGCATGACCGTAAGGCGACACAGACGGCGGAAAAAGAGCGTATTGCCCGTAAAGTTGCCACGCAGATCCCGAACGGCTCCACGCTGTTTATCGACATTGGCACCACGCCGGAAGCGGTCGCTCATGCGCTGCTTAATCACAGCAACCTGCGCATTGTGACCAACAATCTCAATGTGGCGAATACGCTGATGGCAAAAGAGGACTTCCGCATTATTCTGGCCGGTGGCGAACTGCGAAGCCGCGATGGTGGGATTATGGGCGAAGCGACCCTCGACTTTATTTCACAGTTCCGTCTGGACTTTGGCATCTTAGGGATAAGCGGTATCGACAGCGATGGTTCGCTGCTGGAGTTTGATTATCACGAAGTTCGCACCAAACGCGCCATTATTGATAATTCACGTCATGTGATGCTGGTGGTGGATCATTCGAAGTTTGGTCGTAATGCGATGGTGAACATGGGCAGTATCAGCATGGTCGATGCGGTATATACCGACACGCTGCCGCCTGCTGGCGTGATGCAGGTCATTGCTGACCATCATATCCAGTTAGAGCTGTGCTAAGCGAATTCCAGGCCTGATACGCGTAGCGCATCAGGCGTTAACTAAACGCCATACCCCATCATTTTCAGCAGCTTCTGCGCATGTTGCACCGCATCCTGGCGGTGCGCCACGCCAAGCTTTTGGTACAAGTTGCGGATATGCGTCTTAATGGTCGTCGCAGCAACAGCCAGCTCACCGGCAATCTGCTCGTTGCTGTAGCCAGAATAAATCAGACCGAGAACCTGCCATTCACGTTGGGTCAGCGGGCTGGTACGGATCAGCTCCGGGACGTCCGGGTGGGTGAGCAGGCGTTCAACGAACCCTTCATCAAAGTGGGCGAATTTGTGGCGGTGATGCTGGTTAATCTCGCGCAAAATACGCTGCGCACGATGCTGTTCAAGTTCCGGCAATGTGTTGAGCTGAATCAGCTGGCGTAGCTGCTGCGCCATGGCCTCGCCTTCGATCACAAAGTGGCTGATGAACCCGGTGCGGTTCGCCAGTTGCAGGGCATCGAGCAACACCCGCTGTGCATCATTTTTACGCCCCGCTTGCCAGTACAACTGGTTAAGCAGCAGCAGGTTACGGTTAAGATCGCTCATCAGGCGCAGGTTACGCGCATTTTCGTTTAGTTCTTCCAGCACAATTTCTGCCGGTTCAAACTCACCCAGCAGGATCTGTGCGCGGGCGATGTTACGCCACTGGCTTTGCAGGAAGTGGTTGTTAGCGAATTCTGGTTTCGGCGTGTGGCGCAGCCAGTTGGCGGCGGAGTTTTTGTCACCGACCATTTGCCAGTAAATGACGCGCACCTTATCGGCGTTGGAGATCCAGTCGCTGTGATAGTGGCCGTTGCCCAGCAGGTTTTCCAGACGGTTGAGCAGGCTGCGAGCGTTATCAAGATCGCCCCGAGCCAGTGAACACTGAACCAGCAGCGCCAGGCACTGAAGCTGTTGCTGCGGCTGGAAGGTTGCAAGCAGTTCAATACCGCTGCGGGCAGAGGCTTCTGATTCATCCAGACGCGCCCATGCCCACAGGAGTTGCGCGCGGATGCGCACCAGAAATTCGTGCATCGGCAGCTGTTCCAGATGCTGCTCTTTAATCAGCTGGAACGCTTTTTCCTGCGTCTCCCAGGCGGCCTGTAAAAAGCCCTGGGCAAATAAAATTTCGCTTTGTTGGATCAGACTCCACAGCGCGTAATGCCAGACGTCATGATGACGCGCCATTTGCTCTGTTTGCTGCATCAACGCCAGAGAACGCGTGAGGTCGCCTTTACAGTGCAGGACTTCACCGTGCACTGACGTGGCAACGATACGACTATAAAACCAGGCAATCGGTAATTCATCCAGTGCCAGTTTTGCCAGACGTTCTGCCTCGTCCGGGTTGCCGTCGTTAATCGCTACCTGCGCACGCAAAGCGTTAAATTCGGCATGTAGCGTCTGTTCCATATCGCCTTTCATTTCCTGCTCTGCGCGAGCCAGCAGGGTGTTAACTTCGCTGTAGCGGTGTTGGCTTTGCATCAGCCAGGCCTGCAGCAGCACCAGGCGTGGATTTTCCAGCAGGCTTTCCCACGGCAGAGCTTTCAATGACTCTTCAAGTAATGCCAGTTCGCTGTGGTTAAACAGTCCCCACGCATGGTTCAGCAGAATGTCGCGCAGCATATGGGCGTCACCTGCCGCCAGCGCGTGGTGGATGGCTTCGGTCGGAAAACCTTGCGCCATCCAGCTTTCAGCGGCGGCGCGGTGTATTTCGGGAAGTTCGGTAGCTAACTCCCACTGGCAACGCTGGCGTAAAAAACTGCCAAATAGCGGGTGATAGCTAAACCATTCGCCGACATCATCCATCCGCTGCAGGAATAATCCCTGCCGCTCAATTTCCTCCAGCCGCATTTGGCCGTTTTCTTCACCCGTGACCCGAACAATCAGCGCATCGTTCATCGAGCGCAGGATGGCGCTTTTTAGCAGGAAATGACGGGTTCCGATATCGACGCTGTCCAGGACTTCATCGACCAGATAATCGGATAAATGGCTGGCGTTGATACCGGCCAGACGTCGTGCCGACTGGTGGGCAGAATGGTTGTTCTGACGGGCAGATAAGGCGATCAGCTGTAACGCCGTGGCCCAGCCTGCAACGTCATCGCACATGCGGCTACTTTCCGCAGCCTCAATCGGGGAGGACAGGCGGCGGTCAAAAAATTGTTTGGCTTCCTGGTGGTTAAAGGCCAGCTGCTGGCTGCCGATTTCCAGCAGTTGATCGCGTACGCGCAGGTTGGCAATGCCCAGTTGTGGTAGGTTACGCGACAGCACGACTAACGTCAGATTTTCCGGCTGATGGCGCAGGAAAAAACGCATTGCTTCGTGGATGGCTGGATTGGAGATCAGATGATAATCATCCACGACCAGATAGAGTGGACGATGCCACTCCGCCAGTTCAATGAACAGCTGGGCAAACAGTGAGGTCAGGCTGGCATACTGGCGTTTTTGCACCATGGCTTCGCTGGTGGTGCAGTGCCCACCGGTCGCCTGTTGGATTGCCGCAATCAAATAGCTGGCGAAGCGCTCTTGCTGGTTATCGCCTTCATCCAGGGAGTACCAGCCTAATTCGTTCTTCCCCGCCGCCCATTGTGAAACAAGCGTTGTTTTTCCATAACCAGCAGGACTTGTTATCAGGGCAAGCCTGAAATTGTTCGCGCCGGAAAGTTTAGCCAGCAGGCGCTCACGAACCACCGTATGGTCGAGTCGAACCGGACGACTTAATTTAGACGGAATCAACATAAGTTAGTCACTTCACTGTGTGAATATGGGGGAAAACGATTTTTTTTGCGCTTCGTAATTAATAGATATAAGGTCGGCCAGATCGGGATTTATTGCAAGCTAAGCGGACTTTTTGTGTGTCTGATTTTGCACTATGTCACAAATCTATACATCTATTGCAATAATTGTTTTAAAGAGTCGCAACAGGCATGGTGACTGGTTCCAGCGTTATTTTTATGGGGTGGAATAATTCCTCTTTTTTTATGTGGTTACTGTAACGATGAATAAAAGTCGATGAATTTTGTGCTCGACTTAAAACTTTCATGTGAAATATCTCAAGCAGAATATGTATTTCAGGTTAGAAACTATTTCTCCGTTTACATATTTTTTCTAAATGTCATCTTCCTGTTTGATATTGTCTGGATAATCTCTTTTGATTAATGCGAAAACCGCGATGCATTTCAGAGGGTATGCGGATAACCTGCGTATTTATCGGCCATAACACCCCCTCTTAAAGTGGCGGCGATCACATTTTAACGCTCATCCCCGCTCCTCCTCCCTGCCTAATCCCTGCCAGGATGAGGAAGGTCAACAACGAGCCTGGCAAACTAGCGATAACGTTGTTTATTACCTAAGGACCTGGAATCCCTATGTCACAGCCTACTTTCAACAAAGATCAATTTCAGGCTGCCCTGACACGTCAGTGGCAGCGCTTCGGTTTATCGTCGGCTCACGAAATGACGTCGCGCCAGTGGTGGCAGGCCGTGAGTGGGGCGTTGGCTGAATTACTCAGTGCCCAGCCTGCGGTGAAACCGGCAAAAAATCAGCGTCATGTTAACTACATCTCAATGGAGTTTTTGATTGGTCGTCTGACGGGGAACAACTTGCTCAATCTGGGCTGGTATCAGGCGGTGAGCGACGAGCTGAAAGCACACGACATCAACCTGACCGACTTGCTGGAAGAAGAAACCGATCCGGCGTTGGGGAACGGGGGGCTGGGGCGTCTGGCAGCGTGTTTCCTCGACTCGATGGCAACGGTTGGCCAGTCAGCAACGGGTTACGGCCTCAATTATCAGTACGGTTTGTTCCGTCAGTCATTTGCTGATGGTCAACAGATGGAAGCTCCGGATGACTGGCATCGCGGCAGCTACCCGTGGTTTCGCCACAATGAAGCACTGGATGTGCAAGTCGGCATTGGCGGCAAGGTCACCAAAGACGGGCGCTGGGAGCCGGGATTCACCATCACCGGTCAGGCCTGGGACCTGCCGGTACTGGGCTACCGCAACGGCGTGGCACAACCTCTACGTCTGTGGCAGGCCACTCATGCGCACCCGTTTAACCTGACCAAATTTAATGACGGTGATTTCCTGCGTGCGGAACAGCAGGGGATCGACGCCGAAAAACTCACTAAAGTGTTGTACCCGAACGATAACCATACGGCAGGTAAAAAGCTGCGCCTGATGCAGCAGTACTTCCAGTGTGCCTGCTCCGTGGCAGACATTCTGCGCCGTCATCATCTGGCAGGACGTAAACTGCACGAACTGGCCGACTACGAAGTTATTCAACTGAACGACACCCACCCGACTATTGCGATCCCTGAACTGCTGCGCGTGCTGATCGATGAGCATCAGATGAGCTGGGACGATGCATGGGCGATCACCAGCAAGACGTTTGCTTACACCAACCATACTCTGATGCCTGAAGCGCTTGAGTGCTGGGATGAGAAGCTGGTGAAGGCGCTGCTGCCGCGTCATATGCAAATCATCAAAGAGATTAATGACCGCTTCAAGAAACTGGTCGATAAAACCTGGCCAGGCGATGCCGAAGTCTGGGCGAAACTGGCGGTGGTGCACAACAAACAGGTACGTATGGCCAACATGTGCGTGGTCAGCGGCTTTGCGGTTAATGGTGTGGCGGCGCTGCACTCTGATCTGGTGGTGAAAGATCTGTTCCCGGAATACCACCAGCTGTGGCCGAACAAATTCCATAATGTGACTAACGGGATTACCCCGCGTCGTTGGATCAAGCAGTGCAACCCGGCGCTTGCAGCACTGCTGGATAAGTCGCTGAAAAAAGAGTGGGCCAACGATCTAGACCAACTGATTAACCTGGAAAAATACGCCGACGATGCGAAATTCCGTCAGCAGTACCGCGATATCAAGCTGGCGAACAAAGAACGGCTGGTGAAGTTTATTAAAGCGCGTACCGGTATTGAGATAACGACTAACGCTATCTTTGATATTCAGATCAAGCGCCTGCATGAGTACAAACGCCAGCACCTGAACCTGTTGCATATTCTGGCATTGTACAAAGAAATCCGTGAAAACCCGCAGACGGATCGCGTACCGCGCGTATTCCTGTTTGGGGCGAAAGCGGCTCCGGGTTACTACCTGGCGAAGAACATCATTTTCGCCATCAACAAGGTAGCGGAAACAATCAATAACGACCCGAAAGTTGGCGATAAGTTGAAGGTCGTGTTCCTGCCGGATTACTGCGTCTCGGCGGCGGAAATGCTGATCCCAGCGGCGGATATCTCCGAGCAGATCTCGACGGCGGGCAAAGAGGCCTCCGGCACCGGTAACATGAAACTGGCGCTGAACGGCGCGTTAACGGTGGGTACACTGGATGGCGCTAACGTCGAAATCGCTGAGAAGGTGGGTGATGAGAATATCTTTATCTTTGGCCACACGGTGGAAGAGGTGAAGGCGCTGAAAGCGAAAGGCTATGACCCGGTGAAATGGCGTAAGAAAGACAAAGTGCTGGATGCGATTCTGAAGGAGCTTGAAAGCGGTAAATACAGCGATGGCGACAAGCATGCTTTTGACCAGATGCTGCACAGTATCGGCAAGCAGGGCGGTGACCCGTATCTGGTGATGGCGGACTTCGCAGCCTACGTTGAAGCCCAGAAGCAGGTTGACGTGTTGTATCGTGACCAGGATGCCTGGACACGGGCGGCGATTCTGAATACTGCGCGCTGCGGCATGTTCAGTTCAGACCGCTCAATCCGCGATTATCAGGCTCGTATCTGGCAGGCGAAACGCTAAGGAATCGCGATGGAAAGCAAACGTCTGGATAATGCCGCGCTGGCGGCGGGGATCAGCCCCAATTACATTAACGCTCACGGTAAACCGCAGTCTATTGGCGCCGAAACCAAGCGGCGTTTGCTTGACGCCATGCATCGCACCACCGCCGCCACGCAGGTGGCGGTGACGCCAGTGCCCAATGTCATGGTGTATACCGCGGGTAAGAAAATGCCACTGGCGGTTGAAGGTCGCGGGGAGTTTAGCTGGCTGCTGACCACTGAAGATGGCGTACAGCACAAAGGGCATGTCACCGGCGGCAAATCTTTTCACCTTCCGACGAAACTGCCGGAGGGCTATCACACGCTGACATTGACGCAGGGCGAGCTGCGTACCCACTGTCGCGTCATTGTGGCGCCAAAACGCTGTTATGAACCGCAGGCGCTGCTGGAGGGGCAAAAACTGTGGGGCGCGTGCGTTCAGCTCTACACCCTGCGTTCAGAGAAAAACTGGGGGATTGGCGACTTTGGCGATCTCCGTACCATGCTGGTGGACGTGGCGAAACGCGGAGGGGCGTTTATCGGTCTTAATCCGATTCATGCGTTGTATCCGGCGAATCCGGAGAGCGCCAGCCCGTACAGTCCGTCTTCGCGTCGCTGGTTGAACGTCATTTATATCGACGTCAACGCAGTGGAGGATTTTCATCTAAGCAAAGAGGCGCAAAGCTGGTGGCTGAAACCCACAACTCAGCAAGCCCTGCAACGTGCGCGGGATGCCGAATGGGTTGATTATTCTGCCGTTACCGCACTGAAGATGACCGCGCTGCGCATGGCGTGGAAAGGCTTCTCCGCTCGTGATGATGAGCAGATGGCGGCATTTCGCCAGTTTGTGACTCAGGAAGGCGACAGCCTGTACTGGCAGGCAGCCTTTGATGCGCTGCATGCGCATCAGGTGAAAGAGGATACGTTGCGCTGGGGATGGCCGGTATGGCCGGAAGCTTTCCAGTCGGTAGATTCGCCGGAGGTCAAACAGTTCTGCGCAGAGCATCGTGACGAGGTGGATTTCTACCTGTGGCTGCAGTGGCTGGCGTATACCCAATTTGCGGATTGCTGGGAAACCAGTCAGGGCTTTGCCATGCCGATTGGGTTGTATCGTGATCTGGCAGTTGGTGTGGCAGAAGGTGGGTCAGAGACCTGGTGTGACCGTGAACTGTATTGTCTGAAAGCCTCCGTTGGTGCGCCGCCGGATATTCTTGGGCCGCTTGGGCAAAACTGGGGGCTGCCGCCGATGGATCCGCACATCATCACGGCACGGGCCTACGAACCGTTTATCGAACTGCTGCGTGCCAATATGCAGAACTGCGGCGCGTTGCGTATCGATCATGTGATGTCGATGCTGCGCCTGTGGTGGATCCCCTACGGAGAGACTGCCGATCACGGCGCCTACGTCCATTATCCGGTTGATGACCTACTCTCTATTCTGGCGCTGGAAAGTAAACGCCATCACTGTATGGTGATTGGTGAAGATCTGGGTACTGTGCCGGTAGAGATTGTCAGCAAACTGCGTGATAGCGGTGTCTATTCCTACAAGGTGCTCTATTTTGAGAATGACCATGAGAAGAATTTCCGCGCGCCAAAAGCGTACCCGGAACAATCAATGGCAGTCGCGGCGACGCATGACCTTCCTACGCTTAAAGGCTATTGGGACAGCGGCGATTTGACGTTGGGTAAAGCGCTGGGGCTGTATCCGGATGAGGTTGTGCTGCGAGGGTTGTATCAGGACCGGGAACTGGCCAAGCAGGGGTTGCTGGATGCGCTGCATAAGTACGGTTGTCTGCCAAAACGTGCCGGGCATAAGGCATCGCTGATGTCGATGACGCCGATCCTCAATCGCGGGATGCAGCGTTATATCGCCGACAGCAACAGTGCACTCCTGGGTCTACAGCCTGAAGACTGGCTGGATATGGCGGAACCAGTCAATATTCCGGGCACCAGCGATCAGTACAAAAATTGGCGGCGTAAGCTTACCGCCACGCTTGAGCAGATGTTTGCCAATGAAGGGGTGAACAAGCTGATTAAGGATTTGGACAGACGGCGAAAAGCGGCTGCGAAGAAAAAGTAAAAAAGCCGGGGATTTCCCCGGCTTTTTTATGGTGATAGCTCGTAGTATGTAGGCCGGATGGCGGCTTTGCCTTATCCGGCCTACAAGCCGTCTCGATTAAACCACCATACCCAGCAGCAGACACCCTACCAGACCGCAGACGGAGATAATGGTTTCCAGCATTGACCATGACTTGATGGTTTCACCGATGGTCAGGTTGAAGTACTCCTTGAACAGCCAGAAGCCAGGATCGTTCACGTGGGAGAAAATGACGGAACCGGAACCTACTGCGATAACCATCAGCTCTGGGCTTACGCCGGTGGTCGCGATCAGCGGTGCCACAATCCCACCTGCAGTGATTGCTGCAACGGTTGCAGAACCCAGTGCGATACGCAGTACCGCAGCAATAGACCATGCCATCAGCAGCGGAGAAACGTTAGATCCGTGCATCATTGAAGCGATGTATTTGTCGACGCCGCTATCAACCAGGACCTGTTTGAAGGCACCGCCACCACCGATGATCAACAGCATCATCGCGATAATTTTGATTGAGGAAACCAGCGTATCGTTTATCTGATCCATCGAGCGTCCACGGTTCAGACCAAACGTGAACATCGCAATCAGAACGGCAATCAGTGTTGCCATAACCGGGTCACCGAGGAATTCTGCAACCGGCAGGAAAGCATGACCTTTTGGCAGGATCATCTCTGCTACGGCGCGCATGGCCATCAGAATGACCGGTACCAGAGAGGTCCAGACGCTGACGCCAAAGCCCGGCATTTCTTCTTCAGTGAAGGTTTTCGCGCTGTACAGACCTTCCGGGATCGGCTTATCGATGCCTTTCAGGAAACGTGCGTAGACCGGACCTGCGAGAATGACGGTCGGGATTGCCAGAATCGTACCAAACAGCAGGGTTTTACCCATATCGGCGTGGAAAATGGTCGCGATAGCGGTCGGACCCGGGTGCGGCGGCAGGAAGCCGTGAGTCACGGACAGCGCAGCAGCCATCGGCACACCAACGTACAGCAGCGGAATATTCGCAGCAGCAGCGATGGTGAATACCAGCGGCAGCATCAGCACGAAGCCGACTTCGTAGAACAGGGCAAAACCAACGGTGAAGCCGGTTAAGACCACCGCCCATTGAATGTGTTTTTTGCCGAATTTAGCAATCAGCGTGGTCGCAATACGCTGCGCACCGCCGCAGTCTGCCAACATTTTGCCCAGCATGGCGCCAAAACCCATAATCAGGGCGAGGCTGCCAAGGGTTCCGCCGACACCGGCTTTAATAGAACCAATGACTTTATCCAGTGGCATCCCTTGCATCAATCCGACAGCAAGCGCCACCAGGACGAGAGCGATGAAACCGTTCATTTTGAAACGGATCATCAGGAGGAGTAACAAGATTACACCGATAGCAACGATGACTAATGGCATGATTTACCTGGCCTTTACTTTGTTATGGGTAACGTCAGTGTTTAGATGACAAATTCCGATTGTCCCGACCGGGAACAGAGTATTCACAGCACCAATGCTGATTGCCTGTAAAACTAATCAGTTTAGCTGGCTGTTATATGCGTCTTGGGTGCTGATACGAATGATACGGGTAACATACTGTGCTTGAAAATCACCTGGGCAGGCAAAATTTAAATTATGAGAAGCTGGTCAAATTATGGAGGGTTTTATTGCAGGAATGTAACAGAGGAATGTTGGCCCGGTTAGGTAGAAGGCCGGATAACGCGTTAACGCGACTATCCGGCATCAATGCCCGATGACGACGATCGGGGCTGCGAATACTCTACTGGTCTGGTCGTTAGTAGTAAGAGTGCTCGCCACGCTGGTGTTCGGTTAAATCACGAACGCCCTTCAGTTCGGGGAATTCAGCCAATAGCTGTTTTTCGATACCTTCTTTCAACGTAACGTCGACCATTGAACAACCGTTACAGCCGCCGCCAAACTGCAGAATCGCGAAGCCTTCATCGGTAATTTCCATCAGGGAGACACGGCCACCGTGGCCAGCCAGCTGTGGGTTGATCTGCGATTGCAGCATGTACTCCACGCGTTCCATCAGCGGCGCATCATCGGCAACTTTGCGCATTTTTGCGTTCGGTGCTTTCAGGGTCAGCTGAGAACCTAATTGGTCAGTGACGAAATCGATTTCTGCATCTTCCAGATACGGTGCGCTCAGTTCATCAACATATGCGGTCAGCAGGTCAAATTTAATGGCGGTGTCGGTTGCTTCCACGGCGTCCGGCGGACAATAAGAAACGCCACATTCAGCGTTAGGCGTGCCGGGATTGATCACAAATACGCGGATTTGTGTCCCTTCTTCCTGATTTGCCAGCAGTTTGGCAAAGTGCGCTTGTGCAGCATCGGAAATATGGATCATAGTAATGGCCTAATAGTTGACTATTTTACTTGGTTATAATACGCCCATCATCGAGGCTCTACAAGGTTCGACACAGGCACCATACCTGGACAGTCGCCGCGCCGTTGCGTAAAAGCAGCTGCGCGATTTCCGCGACGGTACTTCCGGTAGTGACGACATCATCCACAATAACCATATGGAGTCCCTGCACCGGCAATTCAAGGCGAAAGGCGTTTTTCAGGTTACGTTTGCGTAACCGGGCGCTGAGATGGTGTTGTGTGGCGGTCGCCCGCACCCGTGTTATGGCCTGGCTGTTCCAGTCACAGCCCAGCCAACGTGCCAAAGGACGGCATAGCAAGTCACTTTGATTAAATCCCCTGCGCCAATGACGACGTTGCCAAAGCGGTACGCTGATGAGCCTGTCTGGCAGGGGGGAACCGTGAGTGCGTCGGGCCTGCAATACCTCCAGCAACAGCAGACGTGCAAGCGCAGGGGCTATTTCGTTGCGTCGTGAAAATTTAAGCTGGTGGATAAGCCCGCTTACTGGAGGAACATAGTCACTGACTGAAACCAGGCGCTGCCACGGCGGCGGTTTTTGCAGGCAACGACCACAGGGAACCGAGGTGTGAATGGCTGGTAGTCCGCACTGTGGGCACAGACTGTCATGCTGGCGTATTGCCTGTGTGCAGACAGAGCAAATCCCCCAATGCCCCAACCTCAGCGGCATTCGGCATAGCCAGCATAATCCTGGTACTGTTAGCATAGAGACATCCTTGTTAGCTAAAAGAGAACAGTAACTGATGAATGACATCTGGTGGCAGACCCAGGGTTCGGGAAATTGCCATCTTGTGCTGCTGCACGGATGGGGACTGAATGCAGAGGTGTGGCATTGCATAAGCGAGGAACTGAGCTCGCATTTTACACTGCATCTTGTCGACTTACCGGGATTTGGCCGTAGTCAGGGTTTTGGCGCGATGTCGCTGGAAGAGATGGCTGAACGGGTATTAAGACAGGCTCCGGGGGAAGCCATCTGGCTCGGCTGGAGTCTGGGCGGTCTGGTGGCGAGTCAGGTAGCATTGACCCATCCTGAGCGCGTTCAGGCGCTGGTGACGGTTGCCTCTTCTCCCTGTTTTAGCGCGCGCGAAACGTGGCCGGGCATTAAACCAGAGGTACTGGCTGGCTTCCAGCAGCAGCTAAGCGAAGACTTCCAGAAAACGGTAGAGCGTTTTCTGGCATTGCAGACGATGGGCACGGAAACCGCGCGTCAGGATGCACGGGCGCTGAAGAAAACGGTACTAGCGCTCCCCATGCCGGACGTCGACGTGCTCAATGGTGGACTGGAGATCCTGAAAACGGTCGATCTACGTGAACCGCTCTGTGCGTTAAACCTGCCGTTCCTGCGCTTATACGGTTATCTCGATGGCCTGGTTCCGCGCAAAGTGGTGCCAATGCTGGATGCTCTGTGGCCGAAGAGTGAGTCACTGGTGTTTGCTAAAGCCGCTCATGCGCCGTTTATCTCACATCCTACAGAGTTTTGCGCCGCGCTGGGGGCGTTAAAACAGCGGTTATAAATCCGTTGCGTTGCCCGGCACAGCCACGCTTGCCGGGCCTGAGATTAATGGCTACGCGTAGCCAGATCCTCAGCGGTCAGACCGGTAATTCTGAAGATGGTCAGCGGGTCTATACCATCAGCCTGCATGGTTGATGCAATACGTAAAGCTTCCTCTCGTTTACCTTGTTGCAGACCCGTTTGTAACCCCTCTTTTAACCCTTTTCTATGACCTTCCTGAAGACCATTAAGGTGCCCTTCCTGACGTAATCTTTCGGCGATAGTCATCAACTTTTCCTTATGTTGGGGTAAACGTTCGGCGACTTCATGAAGAAATTCGCTAAAATGTGTGGTGTTCCCGGCCTGGATTAAATAATTAAACAAGGCTTTCAACTGGTTGTCATTAGCGTGTCCTTTAACAAGCAGGATGGCCAGTTTTTCTACCAGCCCCATCAAATCGCGTTTACGAATATGTTTTTGGATAAGTTCCAGCAGCGCCATCCGGCGATGCTGCATGATCTCGTCATCGGGCACGACGGTGATATCGATCAGTGGAAACGCGGTGCTATAAAGTTGTCTGGCGGATTTTGGGTCATCAAACTCGTCCAGCCAACAAAGTGAGTAGGGGTATGGGCTTGCTGAGCCATGATAAAAAAGCATAGGTATCACCAGCGGGAGTTTCTTGTGGCCTGCAGCCAAATGCCGATGCATTACCGCAATGGCATAACGCATTAGCCGAAACGCCATATGGGCATCGGCGGTACTCTGATGCTCAATGATGGTGTAAATATAGCCATCGCCTTCGCATGTTTTTAACGACCACAGTACATCAGAGTAGTATGCGCGCAAATCGTCCTCAATAAAGCTGCCCGATTCCAGTTGTAGCGTTTTCAGATCGCACAGTTTTTGCAAAGAGGCTGGAAGATGGAGCTGAAGAAAGTCACGTGCGGTCGCTGGGTGGTTTAAGAACGTTTTGAAAATCGCATCATGTGGCGTAGTAGAAGTGTCAGTATTCATGGCGATCCGTCACCTGAGAAACAAGATGACGAGACTCTACTTTCCTGGTCGCCAGTAATCATCCATGAGTTGATAATGATGCGCGGCAGGCTGAAGGATAAATCTGTTTTGCTGAAACAAAGACCTTTTAGTGGAATCCATTACGCAAAAAGCCGGATATCAGCGTAAACGCTTTATCCGGCCTGGACGTTTGCATCATTTGTAGGCCGGATAAGCGTAGCGTTATCCGGCAAGGAGCATCTGATTAGCGCAAAGCCCACCACTCACGCAGGCAAGCTTTGCCTTCCGGACAACTCTTGCAACTTCCGGACAGACACCCATCAGCATCCTCCTGAATCCGCACAGCTTTGCCCATCTTCTCTAACTGATTCAGCATGGCGTCAATCATTGGCTGCGGGGTATGCAGCGTGTGGCTAATTTGTTTCGCCTCCATGCGCCCCCGCAAAGCCAGTAAATCACGAACCTGAATAAGCGATGCCATTGTTTATTACCTTAGTGACAATCGCCAGTCGTGCTGGAACAGCAGGAACTCGCTGTTCTGTTGGTTGCCAGCAGTGAGAGATCCACCCGACTACGGGCACGACGTAGCAGACCCAGCAATACGATGTTAAACAGGATGACAGCTAAAATACACACCAGGCTGTAGGTCGGGTGTTGGCTGTAGCTGACCGTCTGATAAAACAGCGTCGACAGAGAGTAGGCGATATTCAGGCCCCACAGAATCGAGAAGCTCATCCAGCCACGGCTGGATTCACGCGCGATAGCGCCCATCACTGAAATGCACGGTACATACAGCAGCACGAAAATCAGGTAGCTGTATGCCGCAGCAGCGCTGCCGAATTTCTCGCCCATCACGCCCATCGCGCCAGTGGCCATTTCACCGTCGCCTTTGCTGGCTTCGATAGGGTTAGCCAGCACGCTCAGGCTGAAAGTGTCTTTCAGGCTTTGCCAGGTTTCATCTACCGCACTGAGCAGCTCGTCACCGAGGTGGAAATCTGCCGGGTTGAACTCTTCTTCCTGAATGTTTTCTGCGGTATAGAGCGTGTTCAGCGTACCGACAACCACTTCTTTCGCCATCGCGCCGGTGAACAGACCTACGGTTGCCTGCCAGTTATCTTCGTGAACACCAATCGGTTTAAAGACAGGGGTAATAACGCGGCTAACGGAAGCCAGAGCTGAGTCGTTGATGTTGTCGACGATTTTTCCGCTCAGTGAGAAGCTGTTAAAGGCGCTGAGGAAAATACTGACGATGATGATGACTTTACCTGCACGCAGAACGAAGCCTTTCAGACGTTGCCAGGTTTGAATGATCAGACTCTTAATGTGCGGCACGTGGTACACCGGAAGCTCCATCACAAACGGCGTTGCTTCACCACGCATGATGGTGTGCTTAAGCATCAGGCCGGTCAACACCGCCATGATGATACCCAGTACATACAGTGAGAAGACCGCCAACGCACCATTCTGACCAAAGAATGCAGCGGCAAATACGGCGAAAATCGCCAGACGCGCACCGCAGGACATGAACGGGGCCATCATGATGGTCATCAGACGCTCACGCGGGGCGTCCAGCGTACGTGCGCCCATCACCGACGGTACGTTACAGCCAAAGCCGACGATCAGCGGGACGAACGATTTGCCCGGCAGTCCCAGTGCCTGCATCAGACGGTCCATCACAAACGCGGCGCGTGCCATGTAGCCGGAGTCTTCAAGGAAGGAGAGGAACAGATACATCATGCCGATTTGCGGTACCAGCGGCAGGACGGTGTTGATCCCGCCGCCAAGGCCCTGTGCGAGGAAGATGGTTAGCCAATCCGGGAAATGTAGCGTATAGCCAATCCACTGAATACCATGGATAAAGAGCGCTACGGAGCCAACATCAAACAACGGTTGCAGCGCGCCGCCAATGTTGATGGCGAGCAGGAACATCAGGTACATCACGAACAGGAAAATCGGCAGACCGAGGAAGCGGTTGAGGATAATTTTATCTACCGCGGTGGTGAAACGGCTCGGCTCTGCCGTCAGGGTATTACTGACGGTATCGCAGATAGCGGCAATGCACTGGTAACGCGCATCGGCAATATGCAGCGCCGGGTCGTCCATTGTCTCGCTCAGACGAGCAACCGCGGCATCAAGATTTTGTGCTGCATCACCGGCGTAAGCACGGCTGTAGATATCGCCTTCCAGCATCTGCAGGCCCAGCCAGCGGCGCTGTTTAAGCGGCATATCTTTAGCCATCGCATCGGCGAGGGTATCAGCTTCTTGCAGCAGTGGCTGGGCATAATGGACCAGCTCGACGGTGTCGTTTTCTTTGTAGCGATCGATCGCCAGCTTCAGTGCTTCAATGCCCCGGGCGCGGGTGGAAACCAGCGGAACCACCGGGCAGCCAAGACGAGCGGAGAGGGCGTCGATATCGATACGGATTTGCTGTTTCTCAGCAATATCCAGCATGTTCAGTGCGACGATGCAGGGAATACCCAGCTCAAGCAGTTGCAACGTCAGGTAGAGGTTGCGTTCAAGGTTTGAAGCATCGACCACGTTGATCAACAGATCCGCATCACCGCTTAAAATGTAGTGACAGGCAATTTGCTCATCGAGAGAGGTTTGAGATGAGATCGTCGTCAGAGAATAGGTACCGGGTAAGTCGACCAGCGTGACCTGATGGTCAGTGGTCGCGAAATGACCTTCTTTACGCTCGACGGTCACACCAGCCCAGTTACCCACACGCTGGCGCGCGCCGGTGAGCTGGTTGAATAAGGTTGTCTTGCCGGAATTAGGATTACCAATTAAACCAATGGTTAGTTTTTTCATTTTTATAGACTCACTGTATTAACAGGAAACCGCTTCCACTTCTAATAACGCCAAATCCTTCTTACGCAATACCAGACTTACGCGACGCGTTTCAATATGGATAGGATCGCCGAGCGGGGCGACGCGTACCACGTTGAAGGATGAGCCGGGTAGCATGCCAAGTGACAACAGTTTCTGACGATAAGCCGGGCTGATTTCACGGGCAAAACCGGTAATTTTCCACGCACTGTCAGGAGTGAATTGCATAGGGACCTACTTATATCTCGCTAACTGGATGATTACCTCATGGGGCGACAGGGCGGCATGAGACCAGATGATTAGCCAACGTAAGGAAAGAGTAAATAATCAACAAATCAATGATAATGAGAATGGTTTCTATCATCAATAGAATAAATGTGACGGAATGTGCAATTGGATAATAATTTGAGCCAATTTTGATATTCCTCAATATTTATTCTGGTTGGGAACGAAGGATGCGCGGAAGTAATTATTGGGGATCTTAATGTTTAATTAAGGTTTCATCTGTTAATAAAGTGATAAATATATTGTGGAACAAAGCGAGGCATAGATTAAATATGCCGGATGTCGACGCTCATGCGTCTTATCCGGCCTACGAATTAATTGCGCCAACCCGGCCGGACAGGGCGTTTACGCCGCCATCCGGCACATGGTTTAAACTTAGCGCTTTTTACCCATTGCCGCCGCCAGCGCATCCATCATCGCGCTGTTGCCCGCAGGCTGTGCCTCACGACCACGCGGTTTCGCCGCTTTTGGTGCCGGGCGGTTGCTCTGAGTGCGTTCGTTATTCCCACCGCCGCGACGCGCATTGGTTTCACCCGGCTGCTCGTCCAGACGCATGGTCAGCGCGATACGCTTACGTTGCAGGTCCACTTCCAGCACTTTCACCTTCACAATGTCGCCCGCTTTCACCACGGTGTGTGGATCTTCAACAAATTTGTTCGACAGAGAGGAGATATGTACCAGACCGTCCTGGTGAACGCCGATATCCACGAACGCGCCGAAGTTAGTGACGTTGGTGACAGCCCCTTCCAGAATCATCCCCGGCAGCAGGTCGTTCATGGTTTCTACGCCATCGGCAAACTGCGCGGTTTTAAACTCAGGACGCGGATCGCGGCCCGGCTTTTCCAGCTCTTTGATGATGTCGGTGACGGTCGGCACCCCGAAGCGTTCGTCGGTGAAGTCGGACGCTTTGAGATGACGCAGCGCGTCGCTGTTGCCCATCAGGTCACGCAACGATTGCTCGGTGGCGGCCAGAATGCGTTCCACTATCGGGTAGGCTTCCGGGTGAACCGTGGAAGCGTCCAGCGGGTTGTCGCCGTGGTTGATACGCAGGAAGCCCGCGCACTGTTCAAAGGCTTTTGGCCCCAGACGACTGACTTTTAGCAACTGCTGACGGTTCTGGAACTGGCCGTTCTCATCACGCCAGGCGACGATGTTTTGCGCCATCATGCGGGTCAGGCCGGCAACGCGGGTCAGCAGGGGGACGGAGGCGGTGTTCAGATCAACGCCGACGGCATTTACGCAGTCTTCAACTACCGCATCCAGCTTACGGGCAAGCTGGGTCTGGCTAACGTCGTGCTGATACTGGCCCACACCGATAGATTTCGGGTCGATTTTCACCAGTTCAGCCAACGGGTCCTGCAGACGGCGAGCAATAGATACTGCGCCACGCAGCGACACATCGAGGTCCGGGAACTCCAGCGCCGCCAGTTCAGAGGCAGAGTAAACCGATGCCCCGGCTTCACTGACAATCACTTTCTGTGCGGTCACTTGCGGGAATTGCTTCTGTACGTCGAGGAAGAAACGTTCGGTTTCGCGCGACGCCGTACCGTTACCAATGGCTACCAGCTCTACGTTGTACTTCTCACATAACGCTGCAACGGCAACGGCGGCTTTGGCAGCCTGACCGGTATGTGGATAAATAGTGTCGGTGGCGACCAGCTTGCCGGTACCGTCAACAACAGCCACTTTTACACCGGTACGCAGGCCCGGATCGAGACCCATTGTGGCGCGCAGCCCGGCCGGGGCCGCCATCAGCAGGTCGTGCAGGTTACGGGCAAAGACGTTGATTGCTTCATCTTCCGCGCGTTCGCGCACAGTGCCCATCAGTTCGGTTTCGAGGTGCATCAGCACCTTAATGCGCCATGTCCAGCTGACAACGCCTTTACGCCAGCTGTCTGCCGGTGCGTTGTTCAGTCGCAGGCCAAGGTGATCCTGAATGATTTGCTCGCCGTGGCTCTCTTTCGGTGGCTCATCGAACTGCGGATCGGCATTTAGAGACAGCTGTAAGATGCCTTCGTTACGGCCGCGGAACATAGCCAGCGCACGGTGAGACGGCACGGTAGAAATCGGTTCGTGGTGATCGAAGTAGTCGCGGAATTTCGCGCCTTCCTCTTCTTTACCGCTTACCACGGTGGAAACCAGATGCGCGTTTTTCCACAGGTAGTCACGCACTTTCGCCAGCAGTGCGGCATCTTCAGCGAAGCGTTCCATCAGGATGTAACGTGCACCGTCAAGGGCCGCTTTGGTATCCGCCACACCGTTGTCGGCGTTGAGGTATTTGGCCGCTTCTGTTTCCGGGTCGTGAGACGGCGCGTTCCACAACAGGTCTGCCAGCGGCTCCAGTCCGGCCTCAATGGCGATTTGCCCACGGGTGCGGCGTTTAGGTTTGTACGGCAGATAAAGGTCTTCGAGTTCGGTCTTACTTAACGTGCCGTTGATAGCGTTTGCCAGGTCGTCGGTCAGTTTGCCTTGCTCGCCGATAGATTTCAGGATCGCCTGACGGCGGTCTTCCAGTTCACGCAGATACCCCAGACGGGTCTCCAGATTACGCAGTTGCGTATCATCCAGACCGCCGGTGATTTCCTTACGATAACGTGCGATAAACGGCACGGTGTTCCCTTCGTCAAGCAGGCGAACGGCAGCTTCTACCTGTTCTGCACGAGCCTGAATTTCACCTGCGATAATGCGGCAGAAAGAATCATTCATCATGGATAGCTTCGTCTATAGGATAAAAAATCAGGGGATAGTTATACGGACTGACTGGCAAAAATGCCAGTCATCTACAGGGGCTTCGGATTGTTCCGGTCTCACTTCACGTATTCGATCTCATTGACGTACCAGCTGGCTTCCCCGGCAGGGGTGTTCACCACCGCGAGATCGCCGACCTCTTTTTTCAGCAGCGCACGCGCCATGGGGGAATCGATAGAGATGTAATCCTTACGGCCAAAAATTTCATCGTAGCCAACAATACGGAATTTGCGGATATCGCCATTGTCGTTTTCAATCTCGACCCACGCGCCAAAGAAGACTTTACCCTCTTGCTGTGGGGAGTAATCGACAATTTTCAGATTCTCCATGCACTTGGTCAAATAACGGACGCGACGATCGATCTCGCGCAGGCGCTTTTTATTATACTGGTAGTCAGCATTTTCGCTGCGGTCGCCCAGACTTGCGGCCCAGGTAACCTTCTTGGTGACTTCCGGGCGCTCTTCACGCCAGAGATAATTGAGCTCTTGTTTGAGTTTTTCATACCCTTCACGGGTTATCAGGGGCGTTTTCATCTTATTGTTTTACCTTCGACTCTGTGATGATGCGCACAATTAGTATTACGTGAGCATATCAACAGAATAAATAATGTATTGCGAGAAACATTGTATACTTAAGCTGCTGTTTAATATGCTTTGTAACAATTTAGCCTGGAATTCATACCAGAATTCGCTGGTGACTCACGCGAGCTTTCTTAAGAATATACACTTAATTGTTGCGAACCTTTGGGAGTAATAACAATGCAAGAGAACTATAAGATTCTGGTGGTCGATGACGACATGCGCTTGCGTGCGCTTCTGGAACGTTATCTGACCGAGCAGGGCTTCCAGGTTCGAAGCGTCGCAAACGCTGAGCAGATGGACCGTCTGCTGACCCGTGAGTCCTTCCACTTGATGGTTCTGGATTTAATGCTGCCAGGGGAAGATGGCCTGTCAATTTGCCGCCGCCTGCGCAGTCAAAGCAACCCAATGCCGATCATTATGGTGACGGCGAAGGGCGAAGAGGTTGACCGTATCGTTGGGCTGGAAATCGGTGCTGACGATTACATCCCGAAACCTTTTAACCCGCGTGAACTGCTGGCGCGTATTCGCGCGGTGTTGCGTCGTCAGGCGAACGAACTGCCGGGCGCGCCTTCTCAGGAAGAAGCTGTTATCGCTTTCGGTAAGTTTAAGCTGAACCTGGGGACACGTGAAATGTTCCGCGAAGATGAGCCTATGCCGCTCACCAGCGGTGAATTTGCGGTGCTGAAAGCGTTGGTAAGCCACCCACGTGAACCGCTGTCCCGCGATAAACTGATGAACCTGGCGCGTGGTCGTGAGTACTCCGCGATGGAACGTTCCATCGACGTGCAGATTTCTCGTCTGCGTCGTATGGTGGAAGAAGACCCGGCTCATCCTCGTTATATTCAGACCGTATGGGGTCTGGGCTACGTTTTTGTTCCGGACGGTTCTAAAGCATGAGGCGAATGCGCTTCTCGCCACGAAGTTCGTTTGCTCGCACGTTATTGCTTATCGTCACCTTGCTGTTTGCAAGCCTGGTGACGACCTACCTTGTGGTGCTGAACTTCGCGATTCTGCCGAGCCTCCAGCAGTTTAATAAGGTCCTGGCCTACGAAGTCCGTATGCTGATGACTGATAAACTGCAACTGGAGGACGGTACGCAACTGGTCGTGCCACCTGCATTTCGTCGGGAAATTTACCGTGAGCTCGGTATTTCCCTCTATTCCAACGAAGCCGCTGAAGAAGCAGGTCTGCGTTGGGCGCAACACTATGAATTCTTAAGCCATCAGATGGCGCAGCAGCTGGGTGGCCCAACGGAAGTACGTGTTGAGGTCAACAAGAGCTCGCCTGTCGTCTGGCTGAAAACCTGGCTGTCGCCCAACATCTGGGTACGCGTGCCGCTCACTGAAATCCATCAGGGTGACTTCTCACCGCTGTTCCGCTATACGCTGGCGATCATGCTGCTGGCTATTGGTGGCGCGTGGCTATTTATCCGTATTCAGAACCGGCCGTTGGTGGATCTTGAACATGCAGCGCTGCAGGTAGGGAAAGGCATTATTCCGCCGCCGCTGCGCGAGTATGGCGCCTCTGAGGTGCGCTCTGTGACCCGAGCCTTCAACCATATGGCCGCCGGTGTAAAACAGCTGGCCGATGACCGTACGCTGTTAATGGCGGGCGTGAGCCATGATTTACGCACCCCGCTTACGCGTATCCGTCTGGCGACGGAAATGATGGGCGAAGAAGACGGATACCTCGCGGAATCCATCAACAAGGACATCGAAGAGTGTAATGCCATTATCGAACAGTTCATCGATTATCTGCGAACGGGTCAGGAGATGCCGATGGAGATGGCCGATCTGAACTCGGTATTAGGTGAAGTGATCGCGGCAGAAAGTGGTTACGAGCGTGAAATTGATACTGCATTACGTCCTGGCGTCATTCAGGTGAAGATGCACCCACTGTCTATCAAACGCGCGGTTGCTAATATGGTGGTTAACGCCGCCCGCTACGGTAATGGCTGGATTAAGGTCAGCAGCGGTATGGAACCGCATCGCGCCTGGTTCCAGGTCGAAGATGACGGGCCGGGTATCAAACCGGAACAGCGTCAACACCTGTTCCAGCCGTTTGTACGCGGCGATAGCGCGCGTAGCACCAGCGGCACGGGCCTGGGACTGGCGATTGTGCAGCGTATTATCGATAACCATAACGGTATGCTGGAAATTGGTACCAGTGAACGGGGCGGGCTGTCGATACGCGCCTGGCTTCCGGTGCCCTTCACGCGTGCGCAGGGGACAACGAAAGACGCGTAGAAAAGGGAGGCTAAATGCCTCCCTTTTTATTTCGCTAACCGCCTGATGTTGCTGCGCTTATCAGTTGCTGTAGGCCGGATAAGACGAAGCCGCCATCCGGCACTTTTCGTTACAGCTTCGGTCCGGCGCTAACCAGCGCTTCGCCTGCAGGGGTGTCGGTGTACTTCTCGAAGTTCTCAATAAACAGTTTCGCCAGCGCGTTGGCTTTTTCCTGCCACTGCTCCGGGGATGCGTAGGTATTACGCGGATCGAGAATACGTGTATCCACGCCCGGCAGTTCGGTTGGGATTGCCAGGTCAAACATCGGCAGACGGAACGTTTCCGCATCATCCAGCGACCCGTTCAGGATGGCATCGATAATGGCACGGGTATCTTTGATTGAGATACGTTTGCCGGTGCCGTTCCAGCCGGTGTTAACCAGATAAGCCTGTGCGCCAGCCGCCTGCATGCGTTTTACCAGCACTTCTGCGTACTGCGTTGGGTGCAGTGACAGGAATGCTGCGCCGAAACAGGCAGAGAAGGTTGGCGTTGGCTCAGTAACGCCACGCTCGGTGCCAGCCAGTTTGGCGGTAAAGCCAGACAGGAAGTGATACTGCGTTTGATCGGCCGTCAGGCGAGAAACCGGTGGCAGTACGCCAAATGCGTCGGCGGTCAGGAAGATGACTTTGGTTGCATGACCCGCTTTTGACACCGGCTTAACGATATTGTCGATGTGATAAATCGGGTAGGAAACGCGGGTGTTCTCGGTTTTGGAACCATCATCGAAATCGATGGAGCCATCTTCGCGCACGGTGACGTTTTCCAGCAGGGCATCACGGCGGATTGCGTTGTAGATTTCCGGTTCAGCATCTTTAGACAGTTTGATGGTCTTCGCGTAGCAACCGCCTTCGAAGTTAAATACGCCGTCGTCATCCCAACCATGCTCATCATCGCCAATCAGGCGGCGTTTCGGGTCAGTGGACAGCGTGGTTTTACCGGTACCGGACAGACCAAAGAAGACTGCAACATCACCTTTTTCACCGACGTTTGCTGAGCAGTGCATCGATGCAATGCCTTTCAGCGGCAGCAGGTAGTTCATGACGGAGAACATACCTTTCTTCATCTCGCCGCCGTACCAGGTGCCGCCAATTAACTGAATGCGTTCAGTCAGGTTGAACGCCACGAAGTTTTCGGAGTTCAGACCTTGTTCTTTCCACTGTGGGTTAGTGCATTTTGCACCGTTCATCACGATGAAATCAGGTTTGAAATCAACCAGTTCTTCGTCGCTCGGGCGGATGAACATGTTTTTGACAAAATGTGCCTGCCAGGCGACTTCAGTAATGAAGCGCACGGAAAGGCGGGTATCCGCATTAGCACCGCAGAAAGCATCAATGATAAACAGACGTTTGCCGGAGAGTTGATGGGTGACTAACCCTTTCAAATGCTGCCAGGTTTCCTGGGAAAGCGGTTTGTTGTCGTTCTTACCTTTACCTTTGTCGGACCACCAGAGAGTGTCTCGTGTGGTGTCGTCACGGACAATGTACTTATCCTTTGGCGAACGTCCGGTAAAGATACCGGTATCAACTGCAACGGCGCCCAGATTCGTTAACACGCCACGCTCATAACCTTCCAGGTTTGGATCAAGTTCTTCCTGATAAAGCGTGTCGTAGTCTGGATTGTAAACGATATCCTGAACGTCATTGATACCATAAGCCTTGAGATCTTGCGGGGTTAAACTGTTGTTCACACGCATTTCACTGCTCCTTAGCCAATATGTATTACCTGGAATAGTAAGGTTTTTTAGGGATTGCTAACCGCGACAAGGCTCATAGATTTACGCATCCGGTAATTCCACGAATAACCGAATACGCTGCGACTCCTGTCACAAAGAGGCGGATATTATGGCAGGAAACCCTTTTTTGTTGTGGAAAATGTTCTTAAAACGTTAATAGAGAGTGTTTTTGGCGGGAATCTTGTGAGTGTAATCGCATTCATGTAAGAAATAAACGTAACTCAAACATAAACAATATCGATTCACCTCGCGCAGCTCGGGTCCGAAATGGACTGACGAATACTCATATTTGTGAAGTTGATGCGATAATTAGATTTTATCTTCTTTCTGGAAAACGACATGGACAGTGTTGAGCTTTCACCAACGACCCGCTGGGGCATGGTCTTTATCGGACTGCTACAAGGGTGTGTGTGCTACCTGCTGATGGCGTATCTTGCGCCGCAGAACAGTGACTGGCTGTTCTACGGTATGCCCGTAACGATTGCACTCTCCTCAGCACTTTTGCTGACTGTCGTCTCATTTAAGCAACGTGCGCTATGGTGCTGGATGGCGCTGATCTGCGTGGTTGTGCTGGTGATGAGTGTGTGGCTGAAGTGGAGTGCGGCGGACAGTGACAGATGGCGACAGGATGACATTTTTTTTGCCTACGGTTGGCGCTTACTGTTGATGGCGATGCTGGCTTTGCCGTGGATTCAATATCAACTTCACGCCCGTCGTGAACAGGCTCGCTATCCACAGTTTTATACCTACCTGTGGCTTAACTCGCTGACGTTGCTGATCGCTTTTGTGGCCAACGGCCTGTTCTGGCTGGTGCTCCTGCTGTGGAGTGAAATGTTTCAACTGGTCGGAATCACTTTCTTCAACACGCTTTTCTTTGAGACTGACTGGTTTGTCTATCTGGCGCTTGGCCTGATTACTGCACTGGCAGTGGTGCTGGCGCGTACGCAGTCGCGCCTGGTTGCTGCGGTGCAAAAGCTGCTGACGTTCCTCGCCACAGGTTTACTCCCACTGGTTGCACTGTTAGCGCTGATGTTTATGCTGACCCTGCCTTTCACCGGACTGGATGCTATCTCACAGCGCGTGTCAGCGGCGGGTCTAATGTCTACGTTGACGCTGATCTTCCTGTTGCTGATGGCCATCGTGCGCGAGCCGCACAAAGAGGCGTTACCTTATCCTGGTGCATTACGTTATTTGATTAACGCTTCACTGGTTGTTGCTCCTCTCTATATGCTGATTGCCGGTTGGGCAATGTGGCTGAGAATTCATCAGTATGGCTGGACGCCTGAGCGGTTGTATGGCGCATTGGTGGTCTTTGTATTACTGGTGTGGTCCCTCGGCTACCTGGTCAGTATTTTGCGCGCGGGAGGCAACCCGCTCGATATTCAGGGAAAGGTCATTCTTGGCGTTTCGCTCCTGACATTGGGCCTGCTGATTCTGCTGACGTCGCCGGTCATTGATGTCTGGCGTATTAGCGTCAACAGCCATATGGGACGCTACTACAGCGGGAAAATTACGGCTGACCAGGTCAGTCTGTATATGCTGGATCACAGCGGAAAACCCGGTCGCGCCGCACTGGAAGCATTACAAAAAGACGATGCGTTCAACAAAGACAGCAAGCGCAGGCGTGATTTAAATGCCATCCTGCGAGGGCATCGCGATCCGGTAAATGAGCTGACAGCAACGCAGTTAGCGCCGAAGGTGATGATTGCACCGGGAAGCAAGAAGCCCGATGACGCGTTTTGGACGTTTTTAAAGGGACAACGCTACCGGATCGCTTCCTGTATCGAGCAGGATGCATGTGTATTGGTGGATCAGGATCTCAACGCGGATGGGCAGTCCGAGCAAGTATTGTATGCTTTTGGTGATGGGGAGAGTCTGGTCTTTGGCGTTAAGGAGAACAAATGGGTGTTGATTGCGACAGCCCGACTACCGGAGGGATTCAATAAAGAGCAACTGCTGCAGGCGCTGGCGAATCATCAACTGGATTCGGCTCCCAGAGTCTGGCGGGATATCACCATTAATGGCAAAAGACTGCCAATGACTTATTACAATGAGTGAATCTGTTGCCGGATGGCGGCGCGAGCGCCGTATCCGGCCTACAACAGTTTTACCGTAGGCCTTAAAGCTGCGCGCCACCGGGCAAAACGAGGATTAATGCACCTGTGGATCGGCAGGGGAGGCGTTGCTGCGGATCTCTGCAATATCCATGGCGTTAAACAGATAGTGGCTACCGCAATAATCGCAGTGCATATCGATCTCACCTTCTTCTGCCAGAATGCTGTCAACTTCTTCATCCGGCAGCGTTTTCAGAGCGCCTGCGCAGCGTTCGCGTGAACAGGTACATTTGAACTCAACATCCTGCGGATCGTAGAGGGTGACTTCTTCTTCGTGGTACAAACGCCACAGAACTTCGTTGGCTGGCAGCGTCAGCAACTCTTCGGCTTTGATGGTTTCTGTCAGTGCAGCAAGGTGATCGAAATCATCTGCCTGTGCGTTTTGCGCTGGCATGACCTGCAACAGCATACCGCCAGCAGCAGGTTTACCGTCGACGTCGCCAGTACGGATAAACAGACGCGTTGGCAGCTGTTCTGAACGCATGAAGTAATCTTCCAGGCAGGCCGCCAGCGTGTCACCTTCCAGACCGACCACGCCCTGATAGCGTTCGCCTTCTTCCGGTGTAATGGTGATCACCAGGTAGCCGTTGCCAACCAGTGTTTTCAGATCGGCATCTTCAGGGATATCACCCTGTATACGAGCCACTCCGCGCATTTGCTGGTTGTTGTTGCCGTTAATTACCGCCAGGCTCAACGGACCGTCGCCTTGCAGTTGAACGGTGATATCACCAGCAAACTTCAGCGTCGCGGTCAGTAGACTGGTGGCAACCAGCAGCTCCGCCAGCACGGTTTTGACCGGCTGTGGGTAAGTATGATTTTCGAGGATCTGTTGCAGGGTTTGTGAAACGGTTACCAGCTCGCCGCGCACGGCAAAGTTTTCAAACAGATAACGATGTAATTGGTCATGTTGCGGCATAATCATCTCTCTTGCAGGTGACAGTCACTCGCTGTCGCCGTGTTTAAATCGTAACAGGTCGCGGCGCTCTTTTTTGTCCGGTCGCCTGTCCGGATGCGGCATGGTTAACGCGTTAAGTTTACGCGCCAGCGCCATTTTTTCGCGTTTTTCCACGCTTTCCGCGGTTTCTTCATACAGCATAACGGCTTCAGTTGCCGGGCGACGCTGCTCGCTAATGGCTTTAATAATGACCGTCCGTTCGTCATTTCCCTGGCGCAGGGTGAGGGTCGCATTTAGCTCGACAATCTTACTCGGCTTGCTGCGCTGCCCGTTGTAATGCACCTTACCGCCTTCAACCATTTCGCGGGCGACTGCGCGCGTTTTATAAAAGCGTGCTGCCCACAGCCATTTATCCAGCCTGACTTCGACAAGGGGCTTCTCTTTCATGGCATCTCCTTCACATCAGTGAGGGGATCAGTCGGCGGTAGTCATTGAGTGACGGATGGCGTGCATACTGTTTTTCCGCTGTACCGGAGTCGGGATTGGTTACGCCGAGGCAGTAACGAATGCCGAATTGAGCAGCGGCGTCGAGAATGGGTTCGCTGTCATCAATAAACAACGTCTTCTCTGCACTCATTCCCGTTTCTTCAGCGACAGCGTGCCATAACCGCTGATCCTCTTTGGGATAACCAAATGTGTGGGTGGAAAGTAATAAATCAAGGTGTGAAGCCAGACCAGTATGCTGAAGCTTCACCGCCAGGTTATGCGGATGCGCATTGGTGAGCAAAATACGACGTTTGCCGCTGGCTTTCAGAGCATCAAGGAACGGTACCGTATCTTCACGCAGTACGGCGCGTGGTCCCTGTGCGGTTGTCATAGCGCATATATCCAGACCCAGGCGTTCGCTCCAGTAATCCAGACAGTACCAGTTTAGCGTATGCTGTACGGCATGATACTGCTGACGAATAAATTCCTGGGCTTCCTGGGGAGAGATACCCTGTTGCGTGCCGTAGGTTTCCGGCACCAGTTTTTGCCAGAAATAGTTATCGAAAGCCAGATCGAGCAGCGTACCGTCCATATCCAGCAGAACGGTGTCGACGTCCTGCCAGGCAATATCTATGTGCATGGAAACTCCCCAGAGGAAAACAAGATGCGCGACAGGGTAGCATATTCCGTCGCGCGGGCGTGTTATCGAATCAGGCTTTCTGGGGCCTCAATCAGCGTTGGATTCAGGCAACTCTCGTAATATTCCTGAATCTCCGTGATGCGGGAACGATGACGCTGGTAACGTCTGAATGCCTGAACGCTGTTGTAGATAGCGCATCCCAGCATGGAGAGCATCAGCAACGTGGTGCCAAGATAGCGCCATAAACCTGAACGATCCGGGATTCGGTGCAGGCCAATGTGCTGGGTACCGTTGGCGTCGGTCGAGATGTTGGTGACAATCCCTTCAGCGCGAAATGGCGTTTGCATAAGCATCTGGGCAAGGCGCTGGAAGGCGTTCCATTGTTCTTGCGGCGGATAGTCGTACAACGAGGTCGCCGGCCAGGGCTGATCAACCAGGTCGCTGCCTTCGTCACTGATAATCAGGAAACCACCGGGGGCAGGGCTATTCAGTGCCTGAGCCGCCCGGGCGGTCTCGCGTGAAATGAACGGTGCCGTAGAGGTATTCACCAGGTTATCCAGTGATTCGGCGCTTACCGGGCGCAACAGCACATTTACACCATCCAGTTTCCCGGCGTTTGCTCGCTTAACGAGAGCGTTCCAGTCCTTACTGTTACCCAGGTTAACCAGGGCATTTTTCAGGCGTACGCATTCATCTTCGGCGGCACACAGATCGGCGGTTTTCAGGACAATATCGCCAAAATCATCCAGCAACACCATGCCGGACTTCTGAATGGCTGAGCGTAACGATGAGCTGACGCGAGAGTCATCGTCGGGTTTGGGGTGCAGTTGGCGATTAACGCTTTGGGTCAGCGCCGTCGCCTTATTGACCAGGTCGGACTCGGGCAGCGGCAGGGCGCGCGCGTCATTCCAGATAATCTGCGAACAATCAAATGGCATAAAAGGTGTCGCAGGTTGTGCGTTCCAGCTCGCCTGAGTATGGATGTTACACATCCCCGTGCCACTCAGATGCAGCGTATCGCCCACGCGTACGCCTGCCTTTTCCAGTTGCTTAACGCTGGTGGCCTCAATAGTTTGCGCCCCTTTCATCCAGGAAAGCGTAAGTTTAATCGGCATATCCAACGGGACCCAAAACAGCAGCATTAGCAATACCAGCAACGAACCGCTGGCAATGACGGCGCTGCGTAGCCAGTGCTGCAACGGGAAGTTTTTCACCTCGTCATGCAACGATAAAAAACGCCCCTGGCGGACAACATGGCGATCCAGATAGATATCAATATCCGTTTGCTGGCCAAGGTCCTGTGCAATGTAAGGCTGCCAGTGTGGTGGATAAATCAGGTCAATAATACCCAGGGAGATATTATTAATTTGCTCCTGATCGTTTTCACCAAACAGCCCCCAGCGACGTGGAGTGCCACGCAGACAGTGGATTTCTCGTAAGGCCGTTTTAGACGGTGGTGCAAACAGGCCCCACAGACCCGCAGCCAGCAGCAACACTGCGCCACCGGCGGTCCACGGTACGAACGTGTCTGGCATGATTAAACAGAAAAAGAACAACAGGAATGATGCGGCAATCAGTAACGCTTCGCGCAATCCCGACGGGCGGCTGAGCGCATACTCTTCATGCGTTTCCTGGCGAATATTCAGCAGTTCAATCTGCTCGCTTTCTTCACCGCGTATGGACGCCTGAGTAGACGCGGTATGCTGTAGCGCATAGCCACGCGCTTCCTGCATATACTCTTTCAGCGTGTGACCGTTCAACGAGATAACCAGCGGCAGCGTATTGGTGTGGATCAGCTCAACGCTGTTTTCATCATTGATGTATTGTTCCCAGAAGGGAGGCAAATGTACTTCGACGGAGTCGAGATAGTAGCGCCATTTGTTCGGATCGTCGGTGGTGATGCCATAGCGCGTAATGGAATGCGTTAGTACGATGACGCTATTACTTTGGGCATTCAGGGTTAACGATACCGGTGCCGAACTGGCACCTGTTGGGCCAGGCACCTGCTGAATTTGACTGAGGTTTTCGAGATAGTTTTCGACCGCACCACGTTCTTCGGGTGTTAGTTTACGCTTAGAGGCGTCAGAGAAGACGTTGCTCAACGGTAATTTTTGTTGTCTGAATTTTGATCTGAATCGCCACCCTGCAAGCAATGAGCAGGCCAGCAAAGCAGCTAAAAAAATCAGAATGGTGCTCATGCTTTCCCCATCTTACTTAGTCTGTCAGGCGTGGTCAGTCGCACCCTGTTCAATATTCGTGATTCTGTGGTTGGCTATCGGCAAGTGTGGAGTTGAACTTGAGCATCTTTAAGTACAGCCCAATAAATGCGAATAATAGCAAAATCACCAAAAACGGAATATCAGCAAATTCCTGGAGTTATTTCAACCTATTGACTTTTAATTTGAAATAGGGATTAACTTTTAGTACGTTACATAAATGTAAATAAACGGCAATTCACATTGCCGAAACCGTGCTGTATATCGCACAATAACCCCAGATTTCACAGCAAAGATCCTCATGATGAGCAAATCATTACAAAAACCCACGATTTTGAAAGTGGAAACCGTCGCACAATCCCGACTTTTTAAAGTCGAAAGCGTGGACCTTGAGTTCAGCAACGGCGTACGTCGTGTTTATGAGCGTATGCGCCCATCCACGCGCGAAGCGGTAATGATTGTGCCGATTGTGGATGACCACCTGATCCTCATTCGCGAATATGCGGTCGGAACCGAATCCTACGAGCTTGGTTTTTCCAAAGGGTTAATCGATCCGGGTGAAAGCGTGTTTGAAGCGGCTAACCGGGAACTGAAAGAAGAAGTAGGATACGGTGCGAAGGACCTGACGTTTTTGAAAAAACTCAGCATGGCGCCTTCCTATTTCTCCAGCAAGATGAATATTGTGGTCGCAGAGGATCTTTATCCTGAGTCGCTGGAAGGTGATGAGCCTGAGCCATTGCCACAGGTGCGCTGGCCGCTGGCGCATTTGATGGATCTGTTAGAAGACCCTGACTTCCACGAAGCGCGTAATGTCAGCGCGCTGTTCCTGGTTCGTGAATGGCTAAAAGGGCAAGGGCGATTGTAGTTTATGTTGCCGAATGTCGGCTGACGCCTTATCCGACCTACAACATCCAGCAATATCAAATGATTGCGCCGAAAATGTAGGCCGGATAAGCGAAACGTCATCCGGCAAAAGATTAGAACAACTCGTGCGTCTCACCATTATCGATAATGGTTGTCCCCACCTCATGTACCGCCTGTTGCGTTGGCTGAGTACCTTCAATGAAATACTCCGCACGGCTGTTACCACCGTTCGCCAGTTGGCCGGTGCTACGATCGATATTGACTGTAACGATACCCGGTGGCGGCGTCAGCGGCTGCTCAGGTACACCTTCTAATACACTCTTCATGTAGGCATCCCACGCAGGTTGTGCACTCTTCGCACCACCTTCGTAGCCGGAGATTTGGTCTTTGATCGCGCCGGATGCCGTCGTATGTCCGAGATCGCGACGATGATCATCAAACCCGATCCATACCGAGGTCACTACTCCTGGGCCATAGCCGGAGAACCATGCATCTTTCGAGCTGTTGGTTGTCCCGGTTTTCCCGCCGATGTCATGGCGCTGTAAATCACGTCCTGCACGCCAGCCGGTTCCCATCCAGCCTGGTTCACCAAAGATATTGGTGTTCAACGCGCTCTTGATCAGGAAGGCCAGCGGCGTGTTGATGACGTGTGGTGCGTATTCTTGCGTTCCGCTTTGTGCGACCAGCGCCTGGTTAGCTTGTTCCAGCTGTGGCATGGGCACGGCGGCATTTTGTTGTTCCTGGGATACCGCAACATCTTCGACGTTACTGTTTTCCAGTACATTAGACTTCTGCGTATCGCCATAAATCACCGGGATATCACATTCCGGGCAGGCAATTTTTGGCTTCGCCTCAAAGATAACGCCACCCATATCGCTTTCAATCTTACTGATGAAATACGGGTCGACCAGGAATCCGCCGTTCGCCATTACCGCGTAACCGCGAGCAACCTGCAGCGGAGTGAACGAGGCTGAACCCAGCGCCAGTGATTCAGTATGCACAATGTTCTGTGCCGGGAAGCCGAAACGTTGCAGATACTCTGCCGCGTAATCCACACCCATTGCGCGCATGGCACGAACCATCACCACGTTTTTCGACTGACCCAGCCCCTGACGTAAGCGGATAGGGCCAGCATATTGCGGCGGTGAGTTTTTCGGCTGCCAGTCAGAACCTGCACCGGCATCCCAACGGGAAATTGGTACGTCATTCAACATACTTGCCAGCGTCAGGCCTTTATCCATCGCGGCGGTATAGAGGAAGGGTTTGATGTTCGAACCCACCTGGCGTAATGCCTGGGTCGCACGGTTAAATTTGCTCTGGTTGAAATCAAAACCACCCACCAGTGCCAGCACTGCGCCGTTTTGCGGGTTAATCGAAACCAGTGCGGAGTTAACATCCGGCACTTGTGCCAGCCACCAGGCGTCGCCAACCTGGCGTACCCAGATTTGCTGACCGGCCTGAACCACATCGGTTACTTTACGTGGCGTCGGGCCTTGCTGCGTATCGGAACGATAAGGGCGCGCCCAGCGCATACCTTCCATACGTAATGACACCGATGTTCCATCCGCCAACGCAGCGGTCGCTTCCTGTGGGTTGGCGCTGGTGATGACCGCGGGCAGCAGTGGGCCATAGGTCGGTAGCGCTTTCAGCGTATCGGTGATTTTTTTGCTGTCCCAACTGCTTTCGCCCACTTTCCACAACACGTTAGATGGGCCGCGGTAGCCGTGGCGCATGTCGTAATCCATGACATTGTTACGTACAGCCTGCTGGGCGGCCTGCTGGACTTTGCGCGTAATGGTAGTGGTGATGCGATACCCGTCTTCATAGGCTTTTTCGCCATAGCGGTTATACATCTCCTGGCGCACCATCTCAGACAGATAAGGTGCTGAGAAAGCGATTTCCGGCGCGTGATAGTTGGCATCGATCGCTTCACTACGCGCCTGATCGTATTGGGCCTGAGTGATGTAGTTTTCGCTCAACATACGCGACAGTACAACGTTACGGCGCGCGGTTGCCCGGTCCATCGAATAGAGCGGGTTGAAGGTCGATGGCGCTTTTGGCAGACCGGCGATCACTGCGATTTCACTTAAGCTGAGTTGATCAACGGTCTTCCCGAAATAGACCTGCGCGGCAGCACCCACGCCGTAGGCGCGATACCCCAGATAGATCTTGTTCAGATAAAGCTCGAGGATCTCGTCTTTACTCAGCAATTGCTCAATACGGATAGCCAGGAACACTTCTTTAATCTTACGCATCAGCGTACGTTCCGGACTCAGGAAGAAGTTTCTTGCCAACTGCTGGGTAATGGTACTTGCGCCTTGTGAGGCATGGCCGGAGAACAACGCGACGCTGGCTGCACGGAAGATCCCCACCGGGTCCACCCCGTGGTGCTCATAGAAGCGGCTGTCTTCTGTAGCGATAAAGGCTTTAACCATTACCGGCGGCATTTGATCCAGCGTGACCGGAATTCGACGTTTCTCGCCATATTGCGCGATGAGTTCGCCGTCAGCGCTGTAAACCTGCATAGGGATCTGCAGACGCACATCTTTTAGCGTCGCAACGTCAGGTAATTGTGGCTCGATATAGCGATAGAGGCCATAGATCGAGCCTGCTCCCAGCAGGATGCAACATACTGCAAGGATTAATAAATACTTTACGAACTTCACTGGAGATTTCCCATTTAGTGGCATTTGGGCAGTTTATAAACAAACGCGCGGTAGTATAAAGGCAAGCCAGACGCATTGATATACCCGTTGAAGCAACGGGTGATAAGGAGATCATCAGCAATGGCTTTTCGTATATGGAAAATTGGTCTGCATATTCAGCAACATGACGTGTTGGCTGTCGCTATCGTTCGTGACGCGTCCGGTTGGGTCCTACAACGCTGGTGGCGTATGCCGCTGGCACATCAGGTTGTCGTCGATGGCCACATTCGTGAGCCGGAACAGCTCGCTGCGGTGCTCCTGCCGTGGAGCCGTGAGCTACCGCACAGGCACCATATCCACCTTTCTTTTCCTGCCAACAGGACGTTACAAAAAAAGTTACCCCGTCCGGCAATGATCCTGCGCGAACCAGAGCAAACGGCATGGTTGTCTGGGGCGATGGCTCGTGAACTGGATATGGAGCCGGATGCGCTGCAGTTTGATTATAGCGAAGACGCACTAAGCCCGGCATTCAACGTGACTGCGGCACAAAGCAAAGAAATATCGGCACTCCTGACACTGATGCATCCCCTGAAAGTACAGGTTACGGCCATTACGCCGGATGCCAGCGCCTTGCAGCGATTAATGCCTTATTTACCCAAGCATCAATCATGTCTGGCATGGCGTGACGATACCCAATGGCTCTGGGCGAGCCGCACGGCATGGGGACGTAAATCGACGGGGGAAATTGACGATATCGGCGCGCTTGCCGCGGCATTATCTCTTTACCCTGCGGATATTGCGCTATGTGACACCGGTGGCTTTGATCCCTTAAATGCGGTGTCCGTCCGCCAGCCACCGATTCCTACGGAAAGCCACAACTTTGCTGTTGCGCTTGGGCTGGCGATGGGAGGTGTGTACTGATGACGGCGACCATCAATCTTTTGCCCTGGCGTCAGTCGCGGCGGTATGCCTGTCTGCAATGGTGGGGAGCGTTATTGAGTGGATCTTTACTGGCTATTGTGGGTATCGCATTGGGTTATTACGCGCTTTCTCGCGTAGATAATCGGGTCGAATTACTGTTGGCAGAAGCCGAAAAAACGCGGGCTGAAGCTCTGATAGCGCTCAAACCGCAGCTGCAACAGCGACAACAACAATGGCAGCAGGCACAACTAAGAGAAAAACGGCGTGAACAGATGCGAAGCTGGCAGTCTGTTTTACAAGGGGTGGCGGAGTTGCTGCCAGAACAGGCGTGGTTAACAGGAATGACCTGGCAGCAGGATACGCTGACGCTGACAGGGCTGACGCTGAACATTACCGCACTGCAGAGACTGGAGACGCAACTACGCAAACACCCCGGGTTTCAATTGGCAAGCTCAGGGGAAACGCGACAAGATTCGCAGGGACGCTGGCAGTTTCACTATCGTCTGATACGGAGCGTTATGCATGCAGGCGCTTTGTGATGGCTGGTTAGCACAGACGCCGCGGTTTCGACTGTTGTGCTGGGGCGGCTGGATGTTGGTCCTGATCACGGCTGCGCTGCTGTGCCTTTATCCTGCAGAGCAGCAACGGAAGGCGCAGCAGGCAGCATTAGTCCGCCAACGCGTGGCGATTCAAGATCAATGGCGCAATTTGTATCTGTTGGCGTCATCGGTTGGGAAACCCTTTTCCCCCACTGAAGCGAGGCCAGTTCCTTTTTCCCCATTGCTATATCAAACCTCTCTTACACGTCTGATCCACTGGCAGCCCTCCTTACGGGGAGGCGAACTGGCACTGAAAACTGCGTGGGATGCGGTCCCACAGGTGTTTGCCCAACTGGCGGAACAGGGGATGAGTACGAGTCAGTTTTCTCTTCGTGCAGAAGATGCTGATGTGTTGTTGACGATACAGCTGGAGCGTCGGAATGATGACTAAGCGCTGGCTGTCCGCATGTTTTAGCGTGCTGCTGCTGACCGGTATGCGCAATCCCTTTCAGCCGCCAGAGGATCACTGCCGGATGGCTGAGTTGTCGGCATGGCGTTATCAGGGGGCGGTGATCCAGGGAGGACGCTCAATTGGTTTTATTCGGGATGGTCAACACAAATGGCGGAGGGTCGAGCAGCGAGATGTTTTGAATAACATCTGGAGGGTATCTCAGGTGACAGCCCAAAGCGTAACTATCGACACAGGGAGCGATTGTGAGCCATCACAGTGGCAGTGGCAACGACAAGGAGAGGCGAATGAAGCGGTGGATAGTCATCGTGCTGATGACCGTAATACCCAGCGTGCTGGCCGGGAAGGCACAAAACGTGACGCTGGTGGTGGATGATGTTCCCGTTGTCCAGGTGCTGCAGGCGCTGGCGGTGCAGGAGAAGAAAAATCTGGTGGTGTCACCGGATGTCAGTGGCGTGCTGTCATTGCATCTGACGGATGTGCCGTGGAAACAGGCATTGCAGACGGTGGTCAAAAGCGCCGGACTGGTGTTACGCCAGGAGGGAAACATCCTGCATGTGCATACTGTACGCTGGCAAAACGAAAATGCAGCCCGCCAGGAGAGTGAACAAGCGCGGATTCAGGCCGGTTTGCCGCTGGAACATCGCAGCATAATTTTGCAATACGCGGATGCCACTGAGCTGGCAAAAGCCGGTGAAAAACTGCTGAGTGCTAAAGGAAGTATAACGGTCGATAAACGTACCAACCGCCTACTGCTGCGAGACAACCCTGTTGCGCTAAACATACTGGAACAGTGGGTGGCGCAAATGGACTTGCCCGTTGAGCAGGTCGAACTGGCGGCGCACATCGTCACGATTAATGAAAAAAGTTTGCGTGAGCTGGGGGTGAAGTGGTCGCTGGCAGATGCACAACTGCCAGGGGCGGTGGGGAATGTCACCACGCTGACCAGCGATCTTTCCGTGTCTACTGCAACATCGCGGGTGGGATTTAATATTGGCCGCATTAATGGTCGTTTGCTGGAGCTTGAGTTGTCTGCACTGGAGCAAAAACAGCAGCTTGATATTATTGCCAGTCCTCGATTACTGGCTTCTCATCTGCAACCTGCCAGTATTAAGCAGGGCAGTGAAATCCCGTATCAGGTCTCCAGCGGTGAAAGCGGCGCAACGTCCGTCGAATTTAAAGAAGCGGTGCTGGGGATGGAAGTAACGCCAACCGTGCTGCAGAAAGGGCGGATCAGACTGAAACTGCATATTAGCCAGAATGTTCCCGGACAGGTGCTGCAGCAAGCGGATGGCGAAGTGCTGGCCATTGATAAGCAGGAAATTGAAACCCTGGTGGAGGTTAAGAGCGGTGAAACGATCGCGTTGGGCGGGATTTTTTCACATAAAAATAAATCAGCAGCTGACAGTGTGCCGTTACTCGGCGACATTCCGTTGCTCGGCCATTTTTTTCGTCATGATGGTAAAGAAGATGAGCGGCGTGAGTTAGTGGTTTTTATCACGCCCAGACTGGTCCCAACAGAATAACTTATGCATGAAAACCCGTTGTTTTTGCGCTGAACACGTTTCAGGGATTTGACGTGCGGGTGTATTTAGCATACAAGGAGTACCGATTTGAGTGTCGGGACTTTTCTTTACTTATGCAGCAGTGAATACGCTTCGCCTTTCCGGTGGTGTGTCATAGGCTTATTTGGCGTCATTTGGCTACACGACACGTCGTCAGGCCAGATGTTTGCAGGGTAGCATGCTTGCCACGACCAGAAATGCGTAAGGTTTGGTGATTTATTCAGTTGCCAAACCCGCTTGAGTATTGAGATAATTTTCAGTCTGACTCTCGCAATATCTTATGAGGTTTCAGTTCATGTCCTGCTGCGCTGGGTGTCTGCGAAGCGGGTTTACCATTAACGAATAGTCTTAGTAGTACCGAAAAAATGGCAGAGAAACGCAATATCTTTCTGGTTGGGCCTATGGGTGCCGGAAAAAGCACTATTGGGCGCCAGTTAGCTCAACAACTCAATATGGAATTTTACGATTCTGATCAAGAGATTGAGAAACGAACCGGAGCTGATGTGGGCTGGGTCTTCGATGTAGAAGGTGAAGACGGCTTCCGTGATCGCGAAGAAAAAGTCATCAACGAGTTGACGGAAAAACAGGGTATTGTGCTGGCAACTGGCGGTGGCTCTGTTAAATCACGTGAAACACGTAACCGTCTTTCCGCGCGTGGCGTCGTGGTCTATCTTGAAACGACAATTGAAAAACAACTTGCACGTACTCAGCGTGACAAGAAGCGCCCGCTGCTGCAGGTAGAATCGCCGCCGCGTGAAGTTCTGGAAGCATTGGCTGACGAACGCAACCCTCTGTATGAAGAGATTGCCGACGTGACCATTCGCACCGACGATCAGAGCGCGAAAGTCGTAGCAAACCAGATTATTCATATGTTGGAAAGCAACTAATTCTGGCTGAATACACACTCGTCTGCGGGTACAAGTAACTAAGGTGGATGTCGCGTAATGGAGAGGATTACAGTCACTCTCGGGGAACGTAGTTACCCTATCACCATCGCGGCTGGTTTGTTTAATGAGCCAGCTTCATTCTTACCGCTGAAATCGGGCGATCAGGTTATGTTGGTAACCAACGAAACCCTGGCTCCCCTTTATCTCGATAAGGTTCGCGGCGTACTTGAACAGGCGGGTGTTAACGTTGATAGCGTTATCCTTCCCGATGGCGAGCAGTATAAAAGCCTGACGGTTCTGGATACGGTCTTCACTGCGTTACTGCAAAAACCGCATGGTCGCGATACCACGCTGGTCGCACTTGGCGGCGGCGTGATTGGCGATCTTACCGGTTTTGCAGCAGCCAGCTATCAGCGTGGTGTGCGTTTTATTCAAGTCCCGACAACGCTGTTGTCGCAGGTTGACTCCTCCGTAGGCGGTAAAACTGCCGTAAACCATCCCCTCGGTAAAAACATGATTGGCGCGTTTTACCAACCGGCTTCCGTGGTGGTGGATCTCGACTGTCTGAAAACGCTTCCTGCGCGTGAATTGGCATCGGGCCTGGCGGAAGTGATCAAATACGGCATCATCCTTGACGGTGAATTTTTCAGCTGGCTGGAAGAAAATCTGGACGCATTATTACGTCTGGACGGTCCGGCAATGGCGTACTGTATTCGCCGTTGTTGTGAGCTGAAAGCAGAAGTTGTCGCCGCGGACGAGCGCGAAATGGGCTTACGTGCTTTACTGAATCTGGGACACACGTTTGGCCATGCTATCGAAGCTGAAATGGGTTATGGCAATTGGTTACATGGCGAAGCCGTCGCAGCAGGTATGGTAATGGCTGCCCGCACGTCAGAACGTTTGGGCCAGTTTACCTCCGCTGAAACGCAGCGCATTATTACGTTGTTGCAGCGCGCAGGTTTACCGGTGAATGGGCCGAGTGAAATGTCTACACAGGCTTATTTGCCGCACATGCTGCGAGATAAAAAAGTGTTGGCGGGAGAGATTCGTTTAGTGCTTCCGCGGGCAATAGGGAAGAGTGAAGTGCGCGGCGGAGTGTCGCACGAGGTGGTTCTTAACGCGATTGCTGATTGCCAGCAGGCGTAACAACAAGAAAGGTCAGGCTTGCGTTGTAAAGCGTAAGTCTTTTAGCTTCAGGTTATATGCAAAGTCGTAAGCATTAACCTTTGAGTGGGGTGTTAAATGGATGAATTCAAACCAGAAGACGAGCTGAAACCCGATCCCAGCGATCGTCGTACTGGTCGTTCTCGTCAATCGTCTGAACGCGATAATGAGCCGCAAATCAATTTTGATGATGTTGATCTGGATGCCGACGATCGCCGTCCTGCGCGGGCACGTAAAGAGCGTGATGAAGAGCAGGACATTGAAGAAGACTATGAATCTGATGACGATGTTGTGGATGAAGAACGTGTAGAACGTCGCCCACGCAAGCGTAAAAAAGCGGTCAGTAAACCAGCCTCCCGTCAGTACATTATGATGGGTGTGGGTGTTCTGGTGCTGCTACTGCTGATTGTCGGTATCGGTTCCGCACTGAAGGCCCCCTCATCTTCCTCTTCCAGTGAGCAGGCTGCGTCTGGTGAGAAGAGCATCGATCTTTCTGGCAGCAATGCGACGGATCAGGCGAACACCACAATGCCTGCGACGGGTGCTGAGCAGACCGCTGGCAATACGCAGCAGGATGTTTCGCTGCCGCCGATTTCCTCTACCCCGACTCAAGGCCAGGCACCTGCCACAGCAGAAGGTCAGCAGCGTGTTGAAGTTCAGGGTGATCTGAACAATGCGCTGACGCAGCCGCAAGGTCAGGCGCAGGTTAACAACGTCGTAGTCAACTCTACGCTGCCAACTGAACCAGCTACTGTAGCACCCGTTCGCAATGGCAATGCAGGGCGTCAGACGGCGAAGACTGAGCCTGCAGAACGTACTGCAGTTGCGCATCAGGAACGCAAACAGGCTGTTATTGAGCCGAAGAGCAAGCCGCAGACCACGGTAAAAGCGACGCCGGCAGAGCCGAAACCCGTCGCTCAGTCGAAACCAACTGTGACCGCGACCGCGCCGACGACAACAACGAAAGCGCCAGTGGTAACCGCGACACCTAAAGCGTCAACTGAACCAAAAGCAACGGCAAGCACCGCACCAGCTCAGCAGACTGCAACACCTGCACCAACGACAGCAACACCGGTTGCGGGTGGTGCGAAAAGTGCAGGGAACGTTGGCGCGTTAAAATCAGCGCCATCCAGTCACTACACGCTGCAGCTCAGCAGTTCCTCTAACTACGACAACCTGAATGGTTGGGCGAAGAAAGAGAACCTGAAGAACTACGTGGTGTACCAGACGACGCGTAACGGTCAACCGTGGTATGTTCTGGTGACGGGCGTGTATGCGTCTAAAGAAGATGCGAAACGTGCAGTGTCTACGTTACCCGCCGACATTCAGGCGAAAAACCCGTGGGCAAAACCGCTGCACCAGGTTCAGGCCGATTTGAAGTAAGATAGGATATGTTCTGCAATGGTTTGCTGTTTCGCCCAATTGCGGGACAAAGACTAAAGCGCAGGATGCTGTCGGAGCTTTCTCCACAGCCGGAGAAGGTGTAATTAGTTAGTCAGCATGAAAAAAAATCGCGCTTTTTTGAAATGGGCAGGGGGGAAATACCCCCTGCTTGATGATATCAAACGGCATTTACCTCAGGGTGAGTGCCTGATTGAACCCTTCGTGGGTGCCGGGTCGGTGTTTCTCAACACCGACTTTTCTCGTTATATTCTTGCCGATATCAACAGCGACCTTATCAGTCTCTATAACATCGTGAAGACGCGTACCGATGAGTATGTGCAGGCTTCACGTGAGCTGTTTATGCCTGAAACGAATCAGGCTGAGGTGTACTACCAGTTCCGGGAAGAATTTAATGCCTGCCAGGACCCGTTCCGACGTGCAGTGCTGTTCTTATATCTCAACCGTTTTGGCTATAACGGGTTATGCCGTTATAACCTGCGCGGTGAGTTTAACGTCCCCTTTGGTCGTTATAAAAAACCCTACTTCCCGGAAGCCGAGTTGTACCATTTTGCCGAAAAAGCGCAAAATGCAGAGTTCCATTGCCTCTCCTATGAAGAGTGCATGGATCGCGCGGATACCAACTCTGTGGTCTACTGTGACCCGCCATATGCACCGCTCTCGGCGACGGCAAATTTCACCGCGTATCATACCAACAGCTTTAGCCCGAAAGAGCAGGCGCATCTGGCCGAGATGGCAGAAAAGCTGGTCAGTAAGCAGATCCCAGTGTTAATTTCGAATCATGACACGCCGGATACCCGTGAATGGTATCGAGCGGCGAAACATTTTCAGGTCAAAGTGCGGCGCAGTATAAGCAGCAACGGCGGCACACGTAAAAAGGTGAACGAACTGCTGGCGCTATACAAACCAGGAGTCGCAACGCCTGCGAAAAAATAATTCTCAAGGAGAAGCGGATGAAACAGTATTTGATTGCCCCCTCAATTCTGTCGGCTGATTTTGCCCGCCTGGGTGAGGACACCGCGAAAGCACTGACGGCGGGTGCTGATGTCGTTCACTTCGACGTCATGGACAACCACTACGTGCCGAACCTGACCATCGGCCCGATGGTACTGAAATCGCTGCGTAAATATGGGATCACCGCTCCGATTGATGTTCATCTGATGGTGAAGCCAGTTGATCGAATTGTCCCTGACTTCGCAGCGGCCGGTGCCAGCATCATTACTTTTCACCCGGAAGCCTCCGAACACGTCGATCGCACTTTGCAACTGATCAAAGAGAATGGCTGTAAAGCGGGGCTGGTGTTCAACCCGGCCACTCCGCTGAGCTATCTGGACTATGTCATGGATAAGCTGGATGTGATCCTACTGATGTCTGTTAACCCAGGTTTTGGTGGACAGTCCTTTATCCCGCAAACGCTGGATAAGCTGCGCGAAGTACGTCGTCGTATTGATGAGTCTGGCTATGACATTCGTCTGGAAGTGGATGGCGGCGTCAAGGTGAACAACATTGGTGAAATTGCGGCTGCCGGTGCGGATATGTTTGTCGCAGGCTCTGCTATTTTCGACCAACCAGACTACAAAAAAGTCATTGATGAAATGCGCAATGAACTGGCGAAGGTAAGTCATGGATAAATTTCAGGACATTCGGGGCGTAGCATTTGACCTCGACGGCACGCTGGTTGATAGCGCGCCGGGATTAGCCGCTGCGGTCGATATGGCGCTGTATGCGCTGGAGCTACCGGTGGCGGGTGAAGAGCGTGTCATTACCTGGATTGGTAATGGTGCCGATGTGTTGATGGAGCGTGCGCTTGCCTGGTCTCGTCAGGAGCGTGCGACCTTACGTAAAACGATGGGCAAACCGCCTGTTGATGATGATATTCCCGCTGCGGAACAGGTGCGAATTCTGCGCAAGCTGTTCGACAGATATTACGGCGATGTCGCCGAAGAGGGGACGTTCCTGTTCCCTGATGTCGCCGACACGTTGGGCGCACTGCATGCCAACGGATTGCCGCTGGGTCTGGTGACCAATAAACCGACCCCGTTTGTCGCGCCGTTACTTGATGCGCTGGATATTGCCAAATACTTTAGCGTGGTCATTGGTGGTGATGATGTGCAGAACAAAAAACCGCATCCGGACCCGTTGCTGTTGGTGGCAAGCAAGCTTGGTATCAAGCCTGAGCAAATGCTCTTCGTAGGGGATTCACGCAATGATATTCAGGCGGCAAAAGCTGCTGGCTGCCCATCCGTTGGCCTGACCTATGGCTACAACTACGGTGAGTCAATTGCGCTGAGCCAGCCCGACGTTATTTACGACCGTATTAATGAACTACTGCCCGCTCTCGGGCTTCCGCATAGCGAAAATCAGGAATCAAAAAATGACTAAGCCCATCGTTTTTAGTGGCGCACAGCCCTCAGGTGAATTGACCATTGGCAACTATATGGGTGCGCTGCGTCAGTGGGTGAGCATGCAGGATGACTACCATTGCATCTATTGCATCGTTGACCAACATGCTATCACCGTTCGTCAGGATGCCCAGCAACTGCGTAAAGCAACTCTGGATACGTTGGCGCTGTACCTGGCGTGTGGTATCGATCCTGAAAAAAGCACCATCTTCGTCCAGTCGCACGTGCCGGAACATGCACAGTTAGGCTGGGCACTGAACTGCTACACCTATTTCGGTGAACTGAGCCGTATGACCCAGTTCAAAGATAAATCCGCACGTTATGCAGAGAACATCAACGCCGGGTTGTTTGATTACCCGGTGCTGATGGCGGCGGATATTCTGTTGTATCAGACCAACCAGGTACCGGTTGGTGAAGATCAGAAACAGCACCTGGAACTGAGCCGCGATATCGCCCAGCGCTTCAACGCCCTGTATGGCGACATCTTCAAAGTGCCTGAGCCGTTCATTCCGAAATCCGGTGCGCGCGTCATGTCGCTGCTTGAACCGACGAAGAAAATGTCCAAGTCGGATGACAACCGCAATAACGTGATCGGCCTGCTGGAAGATCCAAAATCAGTGGTTAAGAAAATCAAACGTGCAATGACCGACTCTGATGAGCCGCCGGTTGTGCGTTACGATTTGCAGAACAAAGCTGGCGTATCCAACCTGCTGGATATTCTCTCTGCCGTTACTGGTCAGAGCATTTCTGAGCTGGAACAGCACTTTGAAGGCAAAATGTATGGTCATCTGAAGGGGGAAGTCGCAGAAGCCGTCTCCGGCATGCTGACCGAACTCCAGGAGCGCTATCACCGTTTCCGTAACGATGAAGCCTTCCTGCAGAAAGTGATGAAAGAGGGTGCGGAAAAAGCCAGTGCGCGTGCCTCTGTTACGCTGAAAGCTGTGTATGAAGCTATTGGCTTTGTTGCCAAGCCGTAATGCTTTCTGCGTTGCCGAAAAAACCGGGAATTTCCCGGTTTTTTTGTATCTGCGCAAAGAGATTTATTGATTATTCAGCCGCTGCGCCGCAACCGCCAATCATTTTAGAAATCGAGATTGCCGGGTGCAGCAGGTAATCATACGAGCAGGTTTTATTACGGTTTTCAACATGACCCGTACAAGCGGTCAGCGTGGCCAGAATCCCTGCCACAACGGCAATTTTTGCAATCTTAAGCATAACGAAATCCTTGTAGATATAACTATTTATATA
>NZ_JANEWL010000109.1:0-14728 GCF_028069815.1 Citrobacter sp. Awk 2 | reverse complement strand
CCTATAAGATGTATTTAATATACATTTTATAGGTGCCCGCAGGCAATGGCATTATGGCAAAAAAAACGCTCCCGAAGGAGCGTTCTGTTAGCGACCGAAGAGGTCACGTTTTTTCGGTTTAAAGGGCTGGGCAATCAGCACCAATACAGCAACGACCAGATAGGCGGCAAAAATCCCCAACAGCCACTGCGGCATCTCCAGGGTTAAAAATGACCACTGACGCTCAGCGCAGTCACCGGAAGCCATAAATACCTGCGGCAGCCATTTATCCAGCGGTAACCAACTCGGGAAGCGCGCGGCAAAATCACAGGTCATGAACGGTGACGGGTGAAGCTGAATCATCGTGTGTTCATACGCTAACTGAAGGCCGCGCCAGGCGCTGTAAATCCAGATAATCATCGCCACGTAGCGCAGCGGCGTTTTCGGGGCAATTGCGCCCACCAGACCAGCACCCATCACGCCAAATAATGCGCTACGTTCGTATATACACAACACGCAAGGTTTAAGCAGCATGACATGCTGGAACCACAAGGCAACAAGTTCCAACGCCAGGGCGGTGAGCGCCAGCAATAACCATGCTCCACGCCCACGGGAGCACTGGTTTAAAAATCGCAACATAATAATTTCCCTGCAACATGCGTAGAGACCGCAGTTTAAACCAATTCAATTTATGCGCCACTAGCGGCAATTGAAATATTGTGTAATCGGATAATTATCATGCAAAAAGTCAAACCGGGCAGTGATTTACCCGGTTTATTGTTATGAAAGTGTAGCTAACCAGCCTGTTTGCGTCATCCATTCGGTCACGGGGACCAGCGTGAACTCTACGCACAACAGACCTACCAGCGTCAGGACGATCGTATACGGCAATGCCATCCACACCATACGGCCGTAGGAAAGACGAATCAGTGGTGCCAGTGCGGAGGTCAGCAGGAACAAGAATGCCGCCTGACCATTTGGCGTAGCCACGGAAGGCAGGTTGGTTCCGGTATTGATCGCCACCGCTAACAGTTCATATTGATTCAGGCTAATCGTCCCGTGCTCCAGCGCCGCTTTCGCTTCGTTGATGTAAATTGTGCCAACAAAGACGTTGTCTGAAATTGACGACAACAGGCCGTTGAAAAGATAGAACAGGGTCAGCTGTGCATGTTCAGAAGACTGCAAGACAAACTGAATAATCGGTGCAAAAAGCTGCTGATCGATAATCACCGCAACCACGGAGAAAAATACGGTAAGCAGCGCGGTGAAGGGCAGCGATTCGGTGAAGGCTTTACCAATAGCGTGTTCGTCAGTGACACCGGTTAACGAAGTCGCCAAAATAATCACCGACAAACCAATTAATCCGACTTCTGCCAGATGCAGCGCGAGGGCAACGACCAGCCATACGCCGATAACAGCCTGAATAATCAGCTTGATTTTATCCTGGCGGGTACGTTGTTGACGGCTTTCATCGTCAAACTGTTGCAGAACGCCACGGACAGCTTCCGGTAATGTTTCACCGTAGCCAAACCAACGTAACTTTTCAACCAGCAGGCAGGTGAGCAGACCGCAAATCAACACCGGAACGGTGACCGGCGACATGCGCAGGAAAAAATCACCAAAATGCCAGCCAGCCGCTTTGGCGATAATCAGGTTCTGCGGTTCGCCAACCATGGTCATCACACCGCCTAACGCGGTGCCGACTCCCGCGTGCATCATCAGGCTGCGCAGAAAACCACGGAACTGCTCAAGTACGGCTTTATTGTGCTGGTCGATATGGCTGTCATCCAGCAAATTGTTATCTTCCGGACGGGAAGAGGCGACGCGATGGTAGATGCCGTAAAAACCGACCGCCACGCTGATCACGACTGCGACCACGGTCAATGCGTCGAGGAACGCAGAAAGGAAGGCAGCGGCAACACAAAAGGCCAGCGACAGCAGCATCTTGGAGCGAATACTGAGCAGCAGTCGGGTAAAAATAAACAGCAGCAGTTGCTTCATAAAGTAGATGCCCGCCACCATAAACATCAGCAGCAAGAGCACTTCAAGGTTGGCGGCAACTTCTTCACGAACATGAGTGGCGCTGGTCATGCCGATGACGACAGCTTCGATGGCTAACAGCCCGCCTGGCAGCAGTGGATAACACTTAAGCGCCATTGCCAGCGTAAAAATGAATTCGGCCACCAGCAACCAACCCGCGATAAAGGGATTGATGAAAAAAATAAGCGGGTTAATGATTAAGAAGACGAGCAGTGCAAGTTTATACCAGTCCGGCGACTGGCCTAAAAAATTGCGCCACATAGCGCGGCCCCATGATAGCTCCATGGCAGTTTCCCTTACCTGTAAAAATGAAATCATGTTTTTATGTTTGACCGCAAAGCTTAGCGGCACGAGTGAACGCAGGCAAGCTCTTCACGTGGCTTATCGTATCGGCTGCGTATCAGCGTTATCTGGAAAATGAAGCCTTGATCCACTTTTTCTTCGTTGCGTCAGCTATCAGCTAAGAAACCCGTCTGGTATGATGTGTGTAACTATGTTTTGCTGTGTAATGGAATTATCACTATGGTCATTAAGGCGCAAAGCCCTGCTGGGTTCGCGGAAGAGTACATCATTGAGAGTATCTGGAATAACCGCTTCCCACCTGGCACTATTTTGCCCGCTGAACGTGAACTCTCCGAACTTATTGGAGTAACACGTACCACGTTACGCGAAGTATTGCAGCGTCTGGCGCGGGACGGCTGGTTGACCATTCAACACGGCAAACCGACGAAAGTGAATAACTTCTGGGAAACCTCCGGGCTGAATATCCTGGAAACGTTGGCGCGTCTCGATCACGAAAGCGTTCCGCAGTTGATTGATAATCTGCTGTCTGTGCGTACCAACATCTCGACGATCTTTATTCGCACCGCATTCCGCCAACATCCTGATAAAGCCCAGGACGTTTTGGCAACGGCGAATCAGGTTGCTGACCATGCTGACGCGTTTGCCGATCTGGACTACAACATTTTCCGCGGTCTGGCATTTGCGTCGGGCAATCCGATTTACGGTTTGATCCTCAACGGCATGAAAGGACTTTATACGCGTATTGGCCGTCATTACTTTGCCAACCCGGAAGCACGCGGCCTGGCGCTGAACTTCTACCGTAAGCTGTCAGAGCTGTGTGAGCAGGGCGCGCATGATTTGGTCTATGAAACGGTGCGCCGCTATGGTCACGACAGTGGTGAGATTTGGCACCGTATGCAGAAGAATTTGCCGGGCGATTTAGCTATTCAGGGACGTTAATCGCGCAATGCCGGATGGTGACGCCAAAGCGTCTTATCCGGCCTACAATGCGTCTACATCGTAGGCCGGATAAGGTGTATTACACCACCTCCGGCAATCAATTTTACAGGCCGTTCATCCTTGGCGGGCAACGCTCCAGCAGTTCAACGCTGCCATCTTCATTTTGCTGCTCCAGCATCACATCAAATCCCCATAGCCGATGAACATGCTTCAACACTTCTTTGCGTCCTTTATCCAACGGCGCGCGGTTATGTGGGATGTAACGCAAGGTCAGTGAACGGTCGCCGCGCAGATCGACATTCCAGATTTGAATATTCGGCTCCAGATTGCTCAGGTTATATTGCGATGACAGTCTGTTACGAATCTCGCGATACCCCTCCTCATTGTGAATCGCTGAAATTTCCAGGTAATTATGGCGGTCATCATCCAGCACCGTGAACAGGCGGAAATCGCGCATCACTTTTGGTGACAGGAACTGGCTGATAAAGCTCTCATCTTTAAAATCACGCATCGCGAAATGCACGGTTTCCAGCCAGTCGGAACCCGCAATATTTGGGAACCAGTATTTGTCCTCCTCGGTGGGCGACTGACAAATACGTTTGATATCCTGGAACATAGCAAAACCCAGCGCATAAGGATTTATCCCGCTATACCATGGACTGTTATACGGTGGCTGGAATACCACGTTGGTATGGCTATGCAGAAACTCCAGCATAAAGCGCTCGGTGACTTTGCCTTCATCATAAAGGTGATTGAGGATGGTGTAGTGCCAGAAGGTTGCCCATCCCTCGTTCATAACCTGAGTCTGTTTCTGGGGATAAAAATACTGGCTTACCTTACGCACAATACGCAGGACCTCTCGCTGCCAGGACTCAAGCAGTGGGGCGTTTTTCTCCATAAAATACAGCAGGTTTTCCTGCGGCTCAGAAGGATAACGCCGTGCGGTAGAGATCGTCTTCTCTTCCTCTTTCTTCGGCAACGTACGCCACAGCATATTCACCTGGCTTTGCAGATACTCTTCACGGCTTTTCTGCCGGGCCTTCTCTTCCTGTAGTGAGATTTTTTGCGGGCGTTTATAACGGTCAACGCCGTAATTCATCAGCGCATGGCAGGAGTCGAGGAGTTTCTCAACTTCATCAACACCGTAACGCTCTTCACACTGGGTAATGTAGTTTCGCGCAAAGATCAGGTAATCGACGATGGAGCTGGCGTCTGTCCAACTGCGGAACAGGTAGTTATTCTTGAAGAAAGAGTTATGTCCATAGCAGGCATGCGCCATGACCAGTGCCTGCATGGTGATGGTGTTCTCTTCCATCAGGTACGCGATACACGGGTTGGAGTTAATAACAATCTCATAGGCCAGTCCTTGCTGACCATGTTTGTACAAGCGTTCGGTTTCAATAAACTTTTTACCAAACGACCAGTGCGGATAGTTGATTGGCATCCCTACGCTGGAATAGGCGTCCATCATTTGTTCAGAAGTGATCACCTCGATTTGGTGCGGGTAGGTATCCAGTTTGTAGAGTTTCGCCACGCGGTCTATCTCTGCCAGATAGACATCCAGCAGATCAAACGTCCAGTCGGGTCCATCGCTTAACCGTGTGCTGTCCTTGTTCATGGAATCAATCGTAGCCATTCGCGCACCCTCATTGTTGGCGGCACTCTCTGTTTGGAGTACCTCATTTCAAGCATAGATCATGGTGTTAAAAAGCGTGCTGCAGGAGAAATTTTTTCTTTGCGATTTCACGTTAGCGAAGCGTCGAAAAACGTCGAGGTAACAAAATTTTATGCTGGATAAAATTTACGCGCAGCAGGAGATGCCAAAGCAGAGACTTCCCTGCAATCACTGCTATGTGTGAGATACATCACCATAAAAAAGCCATATGTTGAATAATATTTTCAACTGAGTTATCAAGATGTAATTAGAAGATTGTTCTTTTACTGTTAACGGAGTGGCTATGCGAGTTGTCATACTGGGAAGTGGCGTCGTTGGCGTGACCAGCGCCTGGTATTTAAGTCAGGCTGGACACGATGTCACCGTCATCGATCGTGAGCCGGGTCCGGCACTGGAAACCAGTGCGGCGAATGCCGGGCAAATCTCTCCTGGTTATGCCGCGCCGTGGGCGGCGCCAGGCGTACCGCTAAAAGCGATTAAATGGATGTTTCAGCGGCACGCGCCGTTGGCTGTACGCCTCGACGGAACGCAGTTCCAACTGAAGTGGATGTGGCAAATGCTGCGCAACTGCGACACCAGCCACTACATGGAAAACAAAGGGCGCATGGTGCGTCTGGCGGAATACAGCCGTGATTGTCTGAAGGCGCTGCGAGCCACAACGGGGATCGAGTATGAGGGTCGTCAGGGCGGTACGTTACAACTGTTTAGAACCGCTCAACAGTATGAGAACGCCACGCGTGATATTGCCGTGCTGGAAGATGCCGGTGTGCCGTACCAACTTCTGGAGGCAAATCGTCTGGCGGAAGTCGAACCTGCGCTGGCAGAGGTCGCGCACAAACTGACTGGGGGATTACGGTTGCCGAATGACGAAACCGGTGACTGTCAGCTGTTTACCCAGCGTCTGGCGAAAATGGCCGAGCAGGCGGGGGTAAAATTCCGTTTTAACACCCCCGTCGATAAGCTACTCAGCGAAGGCGAGCAAATCTATGGTGTCCAGTGTGGCGACGAAGTTATCAAAGCCGATGCCTATGTTATGGCCTTTGGCTCGTATTCCACAGCGATGCTCAAAGGAATCGTTGATATTCCGGTGTATCCGCTCAAAGGCTACTCATTAACCATACCGGTGGCAGAAGATGATGGTGCGCCGGTTTCCACTATTCTTGATGAAACCTACAAAATCGCTATTACCCGTTTTGATGAGCGAATTCGTGTTGGCGGTATGGCAGAAATTGTTGGTTTTAATACCGAGCTACTACAACCACGTCGTGAGACGCTGGAGATGGTGGTGCGCGATCTCTTTCCGCGCGGCGGTCATGTTGAACAAGCCACCTTCTGGACCGGGCTGCGTCCGATGACGCCAGACGGAACGCCAGTGGTGGGGCGTACCCGCTTTAAGAATCTGCTGCTCAATACGGGGCATGGCACACTGGGCTGGACGATGGCATGTGGATCGGGTCAGTTGCTGAGCGATATTCTCTCTGGTCGCACGCCAGCCATACCTTATGACGATCTGAGCGTGGCGCGTTACAGTCCGGGATTTACCCCGTCTCGCCCGCGGCATTTACATGGCGTACATAACTAATAAGGACGCGAGATGACCCGCCCGATACTGGCCAGCATTGACCTGCAGGCGTTGAAACAAAATCTGACCATTACGCGTCAGGCTGCGCCGGACTCCCGCGTCTGGTCGGTCGTAAAAGCCAATGCCTACGGACACGGTATAGAACGCGTCTGGACGGCACTGGGAACGACCGATGGTTTCGCTATGCTCAATCTCGAGGAGGCGATCACCCTGCGGGAGCGGGGATGGAAAGGACCGATTTTAATGCTGGAGGGGTTTTTCCATGCCGAAGACCTGACGGTGTATGACACATATCGTCTGACCACCTGTGTCCACAGTAACTGGCAGCTCAAAGCGTTGCAAAATGCCCGGCTGAACGCGCCGCTGGATATTTACCTGAAAGTGAATAGCGGCATGAACCGGCTGGGTTTCTTACCAGAGCGAGTAGCGACCGTCTGGCAACAGTTGCGGGCAATGCCTAACGTGGGTGAGATGACGCTAATGTCGCATTTTGCTGATGCTGAACATCCGGATGGCATCAAGGACGCGATGGCGCGTATTGCGCAGGCAACGGAAGGACTGGAGTGTAGACGTTCGCTGTCGAATTCTGCTGCGACGCTGTGGCACCCACAAGCGCATTATGACTGGGTTCGTCCGGGCATTATTCTGTACGGCGCGTCGCCGTCGGGACAATGGCGGGACATTGCCAACACCGGACTTAAGCCAGTGATGACGCTGAGCAGTGAGATTATCGGTGTGCAAACGCTGAAAGCAGGCGACCGGGTTGGTTACGGTGGCCGTTACACTGCCAGCGGTGATCAGCGCATTGGAATTGTGGCAACAGGCTATGCCGATGGTTATCCGCGCCATGCTCCGAGTGGGACACCTGTCCTGGTGGACGGTGTACGTACCGGGACGGTCGGCACGGTATCCATGGATATGCTGGCGGTTGACCTGACACCATGTCCACAGGCGGGGATAGGAACGCCTGTGGAACTGTGGGGCAAAGAGATTAAAATCGACGATGTGGCGACAGCGGCGGGCACGGTGGGCTATGAATTAATGTGCTCTCTGGCGCTGCGCGTACCGGTAGTGACGGTGTAACTTTTGTAGAGTTGCCTGACGGCGCGCAGCTTTCAGGCCTACAGAAGCAGTACATTTGTAGGCCGGGTAAGGCGCAGCCGTCACCCGGCCAAAACAACTGCGTTATTCATCCTCATCTTCTGCCACGCGGACACCCACTTTCAGCACGGCATTATCTTCTTTCTCGGCTACCGTCCAGATCATACCGGCAAATTCCACCTGGTCACCGACAACCGGTGCAGCACCCAACAGTTGCTGAACAATTTCACCCAGCGTTTGCTGCTTATCACGATACTCGGTGCCATCTTCCAGACCATAAATCAGTGCCACATCGGCATATTTCGCGCTGGCTTCGAGAATAAAATCACCAAAGAAACGCTGGTCTAACGACACCGGCGGTGACTGACTGAACAGCTTGCCTAAGGCGGGCAGGTCGCGTTCGCGACCAATGACGCACAGCACATCGCCTTCACGCAGGCGGGTACTGCCTGATGGGTGAAACAGCACGTTGTCACGAAACAGTGCGGCAATACGCGTTTCCTCTGGCATATGCAAGTCACGCAATGCGGCCCCTACGCACCATTTATCGGCACTCAACTGGTAAACGAACTGCTCCCAGGGATTATCCGGGTGAATATCGAGACCAATACGTGAAACTGGCCAGCCAACAGGAGGTACCACGACTTTGGCTTTTTTAGCGGCCCACGACAGCGACGTCCCCTGGAACAGCAGCGAGATCAGTACCACAAAGAATGCGACGTTAAAGAACAAACGCGCATTTTCCAGACCCGCCATCATCGGGAAGACGGCAAGGATGATGGGTACCGCACCGCGTAAGCCAACCCAGCTAATGAAAATGCGCTCACGCAGATTGAAACCACGAAATGGCAGCAATCCGGCGAACACCGACAACGGACGCGCGAAGAAAATCATCCAGGCAGACAAAATCAACGCCGGAATCGCGATCGGCAACAGGTCGGATGGCGTCACCAGCAATCCCAGCACCAGGAACATGGCAATTTGCGCCAGCCAGGCCAGACCGTCAAAGTTTTGCAGAATACCGAAGCGGTTGCGGATCGGGCGATTTCCCAGCAGGAAGCCACACAGATAAACCGCCAGAATGCCGCTGCCTTCAAGTGCGGTAGTCAGGGCAAAAATCAGGATCCCGCCGCTTAAGGCCAGCAGCGGATACAGCCCGGCAGGCAGTGAAATACGATTAATCATCTGCTGGAGCAGGTATCCACCGCCGAGGCCGATAGCGATACCTAAGCCAAACTGCTGGATAATATGCACGGCGAACATCCAGCTTAAACCGGTCTCGTGGTTCTGGATCATTTCGATAAGCGTAATGGTCAGAAATACGGCCATTGGGTCATTACTACCTGACTCAATTTCCAGCGTCGAGCCCACACGTTCGTTAAGTCCTTTACCGCCGAGCAGGGAAAATACCGCCGCGGCATCGGTTGAGCCGACAATCGCGCCAATCAGCAGTCCTTCGATGAGATCCAGATGAAACAGCCATGCCGCCATCATGCCGGTTAAACCAGAGGTAATCAGCACGCCCACGGTCGCCAACGATAATGCCGGGCCTAGCGCAACACGAAAGGAGCTGGCCTGAGTGCGCATCCCGCCGTCAAGCAGGATCACGGCCAACGCCAGGTTACTGACCATGTAGGCAAAAGGGTAGTTATCAAAAGGAATGCCGCCAACACCGTCCACGCCCGCTAACATGCCAATAGCGAGGAAAATCACCAGAATCGGGATACCAAGACGTGATGAGAATGAACTTAGCAAGATACTGCAGGTGACGAGAACGGAACCCAAAATAAAAAGGCTAATGATTGCTGCGGCATCCAACGTTCGGTTACTCCTGAATTACGCTGTTTCGTATTAATAAACCCTAACATAATAACGACAGAAACAGCGTTTTACTTAGCCCTGAGGCAGGCTTTTTTTACGATTTAAGTACCGGATGACCGGAGATTGTGAGTTCACTGCCGTTTTTATCATTTTTCAGCACGGCTTTGGCCCCTAAAGGTAAGGTGACGGTGCGTTGTTCATGGCCAAAATCGAGGCCGCTTAACAGTGGAACTGATAATTTGGCACGCAAAAACGCGCAGACTGAATCAAGACTGTAACCGGCATCATAATCATTAGGCGCACTGCCGCTAAAACTGCCGAGAATGATGGCGTTCTGGCGGGCGAGGATCCCAGCATGATAAAGTTGTAGCAGCATGCGCTCGATGCGAAACGGGTGCTCGTTGATGTCTTCCAGCACCAGAATACCGTTCTCAATGGCGGGCATCCACGGCGTCCCCATCAGCGAAATGAGCATCGCCAGATTTCCGCCCCACAGCGTGCCTTCGGTAGCGCAATCCGGGCCATGCCCTTGCCAGTCGAGGGTAAATTCGGCATTGCGCAAAGCCTGCCAAAAATGGTGCTCGGTAAAGGCGTTCATTTCTTCGGCACCGAAGTTAGCCGCCAGCATCGGGCCACTAAACGAGATGACATGACTCTTCGCCAGCAGCCCGCACTGAATGGCCGTAAAATCGCTGTGACCACACAGCAGGAGCGGATTTTGTTGCTGGCGAACGGCCAGCGCCCGCCAGTCAATCTCTGCCAGCAAACGGCTCGCACCGTAGCCGCCGCGCACCGCCATCACAATAGTATCAGGCGTTTTTAGTTCAACGAGTGAATTCACATCCGCCAGACGCTCGGCTTCGGTACCGGCAAAACGCTGACAGCGGCGGGCGATGACGGCAGTGTTATCGACCTGATGACCGGCCTCAGTAAGACGCGCAAGCCCACGTAATGCAGCCTGCTGGTTGATACAGTAGCCCGACGGGGCAATTAAGTGAAACCGGGACATGGCATTTCCTTGCTACAACTAAAACCAAATGTATATCATGCCGCGTAGGTATGTCGTTGTCACCTCAGCGACAGGTTCCGGCTATAAGGATAGATGACGTGAAATTGAGATGGTTTGCTTTTTTGGTTGTAATACTTGCGGGCTGTAGTTCAAAACAGGATTACAAAAATCCGCCATGGAATGCAGAAGTTCCGGTTAAACGCGCGATGCAATGGATGCCTATCAGTGAAAAAGCCGGCGCGGCCTGGGGCGTTAGCCCACAATTGATTACGGCGATTATCGCTATTGAATCAGGGGGTAACCCCAATGCAGTCAGTAAATCTAATGCCATCGGTCTGATGCAGCTTAAAGCCTCCACCTCCGGGCGGGACGTTTATCGCCGCATGGGATGGAGCGGAGAGCCGTCGACCAGTGAGCTGAAAAATCCAGAGCGCAATATCTCCATGGGGGCGGCGTATCTGAGCATTCTTGAAACCGGTCCGCTGGCGGGAATTGAAGACCCACAGGTGATGCAATATGCGCTGGTGGTGTCATACGCGAACGGTGCCGGGGCGCTGCTGCGGACGTTCTCCTCTGACAGGAAAAAAGCCATCAGCAAAATCAACGATCTGAGCGCGGATGAGTTTTTTGAACATGTTGTCGATAACCATCCTGCGCCGCAGGCTCCACGTTATATCTGGAAGCTTCAGCGAGCGCTGGATGCGATGTAACGCGCGTGATATTACTCGCGTACTTTATTCGACTTTTCCCGAGCCTCGCGCTCAAGCGAAAAAATAATCCGCTGTAAATTCCGCTCCACCGCCGGGCCGACGTTGAGAAAACGAAAGCTCAGGCGGGGAGTGGTGATGGTCTCATTTTTCCCGTCGATCACTTTTCGCTCGGTAATCGAGATGAGCTGGGCATCAACGTGGTACACACCCCATTGTTCCATATTCAGTTCAACCTGCGAGAAGCGCATACCTTCAACCAGCCCCTCCGGTGTAGCCCCTTCTAATAGCGCGCCCATGCCGCCAAGAGACAAATCGAATAAGCGAAAATGCAGGATACTGTTGTCCGGCATTTTCGCCTTGCAGTGATAGGGCGGGTGTAACGGTGCACCGATGCGGAAGTATTCCCGGCGCTGGACGAACCACAGCGAAGGTGGCAACGATGAGATAAAGGCTGGCAATCGTTGATACTCGCCTTTTGTCAGTTGCGGGAGGGTAAACTCCACCTTGGCACCCTGCGTTTCGGCGATAATTGAGATCTGGCTGGCGCGTTGCACGGCCTGGTTTTCATATTCCTGACTGCCAAAATCCATGATCAATTCGTCCGGGCTGACAGCTAGAATTTTGCTGATGAACTGACCTCCTGACCAGGAGATACGCAGTGGAACCTGCTGTGAATTTAAGTCCCGGAGTACCCCTAATACTGCGAGCGGGTTTTGCTTCAGGAACTGCTCATTGTAGTTACTCACACCTAATGACTCCTGGATACCTGGCTTATCGTTGGGTTATCGGCATCGCGAGACGGAACTTAATACAAATGGATGAAATTTTTTACCAAAGCCAATGAATTAAGTCTGAGTGCAAACAGCAGGTAGCGATGGCTTGCCTATACTTAACGTGCTGGCGCAGGAGTGTCTTGCGTGTGCGTTCACTGGAAAGAGGGCCTGAAAATGGGAATTATTGCCTGGATTATTTTTGGTCTGATTGCGGGGGTTATCGCCAAGCTGATTATGCCGGGGCGTGATGGCGGCGGGTTTATTCTGACCTGCATTCTCGGTATTGTCGGTGCTGTGGTCGGTGGGTGGCTGGCAACGATGTTTGGTATCGGCGGCGATGTCAGTGGGTTTAATCTCCACAGCTTCCTGGTGGCCGTGGTCGGCGCGATTGTAGTACTGGGTGTTTTCCGACTGGTACGACGAGATTAATCAAACGGCCCCCGAGCAGTAATGCCGTTCAGTTAAGCATGTCTGGTGAACATGTGATTCTTGCTCAGAGTTCCGTTCACCTTAGTTGTGTCATTTCTCTGAAGCGCAGATACCCGTGAACGTGCAAGGGAGGCTCACCGCCGCCTCCCTTGCATCCCAGGCTCCCGGCGGGATTGTAAAGGGCGTGGCGGAGAACGCCCTTTACACGTTCACAGGAGCCGGCGTTTCAGAGAAGCGATGAACATGAGGTGAACGGAACCCTTTCTCTGAGAGTACATATTCATAACTTCTACCCTCACAGGCGATACTTTCTGAAACTGAGGCGTTAACTGAATAGCATTACCCTGAACGGGGCCGTTTCTCTGTATCGCTAAGTCAGAACTGATACTCAACCCCGGCCCAGTAATTGCGACCTTCTTCGATAAACCCTTCGCTGTAGACGTACTGTGTATCAAACAGGTTGTTGACCGAAGCGTTAACGCTAAAGCCATGTCCGAGGGTGTAATCTGCCCGGAGGTGGGTAATGGCGAACCCAGCCGCTTTTTGTGAACCATCAGAATTGCTATAGCTTGAAGAGCGGGCTTCTTCGGACAGCGTAATGCTGAGTGGGTCCCACGGCTTCAGCGTCATCCAGGCGGTTAGCGTTTGTGTTGGCAGATCGGTAATTTTGCCGATGTCGCTGCGTTTAACGTCAGCATGGATAAGGCCGTAGCTCAGCCCCACATCCAGCATGTCAAAGACCTTACCTTTGACGCCTGCATCCAGGCCGGTGTAATCCACCCGACCACTGTTTTGGTTCTGAATCGTGTCGGCATCAATATTGTGGGACAGAATCGCATCGGTAATGCGGTTGTAATACACGCTGGCTTCGAATCCCCAGTTCTGGGTGAGCGAACCGTTCCACGTGAGATCGACGCTACGGGCGCGTTCCGGTTTTAGCTGCGGGTTGACCAGCGCTATCTGGTTATAAGCCGGTTTTGACGTGGTGTAGCGTTCTTTCAGTGTGGGGAAGCGCGTTCTGTCAGAGTAGGAGAGCGCTAATGTGTCAGAATTTTCAAAGTGGTATTTGGTCATTACCTGCCAGTTAAAGGCGGACTGGTTGTTGTCATCATAATGGGTAACACTGCCGTTTTTCTCGTGCTTCATCCCCTCTACGCTGTCACGCCAGTCGTAGCTGATACCTGCCACCACATCGACATTATCCGCAGCCGCCCATTGATATTCACTGGCGACAGACCAGGTACGATCTTCGTAGCGGTCATAAGCGGCATTCGGAGCCCCTTTTTCGCGATGAACATCGTCTTTCCAGTTCACGGCGAAAGAGAGCAGGTCGTTTTCCCGCATATCAGCGGAAAGCTGCAAACCTGCGCCGTCGCTATAGTCAGAATAATGGCTGTAGCTGCCTTTCTTATTTTTCAGATCGGCAAGGGAATTGTACATCATCAGTGTATTTTCAAAGGTGTCGCGATACAGGCGGCTTTTCAATGTAAAGCGATCGCCCAAATGCGTGGTGCCCTGATAGTAATAACTTTCTTTATCATATTGCGGCCATTGCCAATAACGCGATTTCTGGCTGCTGGTTCCGGCATACGGCGGGTTATCTTTTTCGCCGTCCTGATTAATGTAGGTCAGCACATACTCATCATCGCCGCGTGGTGTGAATCCCAGTTTCACGATGCCGCGTTTATCATCGGCTGATGAGTTAATCATCTTGCCATTGCTGCCCGCTACCGGGTTATCAACACCATGAGGTAATCCGAGGAAATCCTGTTTTAGCTGGCTACCACTGAGCTGGATATATCCGAGATCGTTGCTGGCACCGAACGACGCGTGCATATCATGGGCATTGTCTTTGCTCCGGCTCCAGCCCTGACGATACCCCAGAGAGCCCTCAATCGGTTTGGTGGGTTTTTTGGTCGTGATGTTGATAGCACCACCCATCTGGTTCGGCCCCTGTAGCAAAGATGAGTAGCCTTTAGAGACTTCGACAGACGCGATATCGGATGTCAGAAAACGACCTAAATCAAGGTTGCCATCGTAGGGAATGTACACCGGAACACCGTCGAAAAAGACCGGGACCTGACGGCTGTCAAAACCGCGGACTTTCACTTGTTGCTCATTACGGTTACCGGATTTTTGTAGCATGACGCCGGGAACGACACTTAGCGCCTGCGCCACGTTTTGTTTATCCAGTTGCTGCATCGTCTCCTGGCCCAAAACCGTCGTGGTTGCGGCGGAGGCCGGACTAGACCAGACGGTCATGGTTTCGCTTTCCTGCCCAGCAAAAGCACCTTGCGCGAAAGCAAACGACAGGGCTGTGTAAAGACAACTTTTGTTGAAATTCATTATTTATAGTCCATTTATAAA
>NZ_JANEWL010000108.1:0-15119 GCF_028069815.1 Citrobacter sp. Awk 2 | reverse complement strand
CACTTATAGTGTTTATATTTTAATTAAATCAGAACAGAAATGCCTTCTGCCAAACTATTAAATTGGGGTAATTTAGCAATTTGACAGAAGGTTAACTGAGAAGGTTACGCAACGTTACGCGTGTGGCCAGCAAGGACGGCCAGCGCATCGCTATTCTCAATAGTGATATACTTACCTTTCACCGCCAGCATACCGCTTTTCTGGAAGCGACCCAGCAGGCGGCTGATGGTTTCAACCGTCAAGCCGAGGTAATTACCGATATCACCACGGGTCATTGTCAGACGGAATTCACGCGGAGAGAAACCTCGCTGGGCAAAACGGCGGGACAGATTGTAGATAAAGGCCGCCAGGCGCTCTTCAGCATTCTTCTTCGACAACAGCAGGATCATGTCCTGGTCGCCTTTGATTTCGCCACTCATCAGACGCATCATCTGCTGACGCAGGTTCGGCATTTTACCGGACAGGTCATCCAGGGTTTCGAAAGGAATTTCGCATACCATTGACGTTTCCAGCGCCTGGGCAAAGCTTGGGTGATGACCGCTGCCAATTGCGTCAAAACCAACCAGATCGCCCGCTAAGTGGAAACCGGTGATTTGCTCATCGCCTTGTTCGGTAATGGTATAGCTTTTTATCGTTCCGGAACGGATAGCATAGAGTGACTTAAGCTCGTCACCTGCTTTAAAGAGCGTCTGCCCCTTTTGGATAGGCTTTTTGCGCTCGATGATGTTATCGAGCTGGTCAAGCTCATGCTCGTTAAGTGTGAACGGGATGCAAAGCTGGCTGATGCTGCAATCCTGGCAATGGATAGCACAACCGCCAGACTGAATGCGCCGTATAATTCGCTTTTCCGGGATCATAGGTCTGCTCAAGCCGTAATTGATATTTGTCAATTTTAACATCTTTTTGGTGAGCACGTAAGCCTGAGCTACTCCCAATAGAGAATAATTCAGGCATAAGCGAGTTGAATGTTTGTATCTATCTGATTAACCGTACTTTATTTGTGGGTGTATTGTGTGGAAGTGTGATGAATAAGGCATTAATTGCCTGGATTCTAGAGTAACAGATAGCCTTCATGGCGCAATAACCACTCTTTTCGCTGCACGCCACCCGCATATCCAGTCATTGTGCCATTCCGTCCAATCACGCGGTGGCACGGGACGACGATGCTGACAGGATTGGAACCATTAGCTGCGCCAACGGCTCTGGCGGCACCGGGGCGCCCCAGTTGTTCAGCCAGTTGTCCATAATGCATGACCTGCCCGCAGGGTATAGTGCGCAACGCTTTCCAGACCTCGCGTTGGAAAGGGGTTCCCGCTGTTGCGGTTTCAAGCGTGTCTATAATGCTGAGATTTCCCGCAAAATACTCTGCCAGCTTATCGCTTAGCCCTCCGGGGTTTTTGGCAGCAATACGCTGATAACCCTCAGAACGATAATGAATATCCAGCAATTGCTCCATACGATCGCGATGTTGATCCCATTCAACCGCACGCAGGCGAAATTGCTCATCACAAATTACCCACAACGGGCCAAGGGGCGTTGCAATGATGTCTTCAAGTAAGTTCAGCATCCGTTTCTCTCATTACAGGCGGGGTTACACATTATCATGTCAGTGATAGTCGCATCTATACCCCCAAAAACGGATCTTAACTTGTGGGGGTAAGGGAATGTCGAATGGTGCGTTATTGGAAATAACCGTAAACCGTTGTCGGTATAATAGTGCGCGGTTATGATAATGACCGTCGCATAATCGCTGGAGGATGAAACATGAACCTTGACGATGCATCGCTGTTTCTTGACGCCATGGGGGATGTTCAACCACTGAAAGGATGCGCCGATGTTCACTGGCAGCCAACACGTAATCTTCGCGCTCCGGCACGTATTGATACGCTGCAGTTGGACAACTTTCTCTCGACAGGTTTTCTGGATATCGTCCCGCTGAGCGTTCCACTGGCGTTTCGTCGCGAAGGGGTACAGCATGGCGTGGCTGACAAGCTGCGAACCGGGAAATATCCGCAACAAGCAAGCCTTAATCTTGTGCGACAGCCCGTTGAAACCTGCCGCCAGATGCTATTTAGCTTTATTTTACAGGCGCAGCAGGATGGGTTACGCAACGTCCTGGTGATCCACGGTAAGGGGCGTGATGATAACTCCCATGCCAACATCGTTCGTAGCTATGTCGCGCGTTGGTTAACGGAGTTTGATGATGTGCAGGCCTTCTGCGCCGCACTGCCGCATCATGGCGGCAGCGGGGCATGTTATGTAGCGTTACGTAAAACGGCGCAGGCGAAACAGGATAACTGGGAACGCCACGCTAAACGTAGTCGCTAAACAGGGCAGTCATCAGGCAGCCAGCACTCTGTTTCTGCCTTCATTTTTGGCTTTGTACAATGCGTCGTCCACGCGCTTAAATAACTCATCAATACTTTCATTGGCTTCGTGTCGCGCTACACCAATACTGACGGTAAAACGGGGAAGGCCAGGGAGGCTCACCTTGGCTACCGTCGCGCGTATGACTTCAGCCAGATTAAGGGCTGCATCTAAAGACGTTCGTGGCAAAAGCAGTACAAACTCTTCACCCCCCCAACGAAAAACCAGATCGTCTTTTCTTGCACAGGATTCCAGGGTGCGTGCCAGCGCGCAAAGTACATCATCCCCTTTTAAATGCCCGAAAAGGTCGTTAATGCTTTTAAACCGATCGGTGTCGATTAGCAGCAAACTGTAATCCTGCGTTAACGATGTTGTGTGTGTCTGCTCTGGTTCAGTTATCTGATAAAAATGCCGCCGGTTGAGTAACCCGGTTAACGCGTCATGTAAGGCGGCGCGTTCCAGTTCCAGTTCCAGGCGTTTTTGCTCGGTAATATCGTGAACAATACACAGCATCAGCTTATTGCCGTAGATTTCGATAGGACCGGCATAGGTTTGTACGTGACGGGTACTTCCATCGGCAAGTCTGTGGACAAAATGTAAGGGCTTATGGCCGCCAGGCAGATGCGCAATTTTATGCATTACCGGCAATATATGGCGCCCCAGCATATTGATTTCCCAGGTATGCTTCTGACACATTACGTCATGATCATAGCCATAGAAATGCAGGGCACTGAGGTTTGCATCCACAATCAATCCGTCGCGTGACGGATCGATAAGCAACATTGGTGCTGAGTTAGTCTGGAAAAAACGGGCATAGAATCCTTGTTTTTTCCGCTGATAGGTGGCAGAGCGGCTGGCTTTCAGACCTTGCGCTGTCGGTGTTTCAATGCCTTCATAGAGGATAACATCACCTATATCCTGAAGCGTCCTGATGGACAAACGACAGGCCAGCGCGATTTCCTCGCTTTCGCGGTAAACCGTGAGGATCTCCACAATGTCATGATGATTGCGCAAATCACTGAGATACATAGGTAAATCATTTTGTGCGTGCGTGGAGAATGTGCCTTTTCTGAGAGGGGGGAAACACGGGGCCTGCATCAGTTCCCGTGCAACGGTATTGGCGAACACCAGTTCTTCGGTATGTGGCGAAACGATCCAGACCGGAATGGTTAATAAATCCAGTGAATGCAGCTCGTTTATGCTCATCGATAATCCCGTTATCTTCATATGCTGTGTTGCCGGTTTATTGGCGAATTTTTTTAATTATGCAATCTCACAATGTTATTGATTGTCGGTGAGACAAGGGTTGTACCGTTGGTTTTACTTTTGTGGCGTTTTCAGTTTGTATCAATTCATAGATTTTATGTGCTGGCAGCGGTTTCGCATACAGGAAGCCTTGCAGCACACCGCAGCCCATCTGGGTTAACAGCGTTTCCTGCTCCTGGGTCTCTATCCCCTCCGCCACAACGCACATATTCATAGAGTGCGCTATGTCAATAATAGTAGACACGATTTTTGTATTTTTGCTGTTCTCACTAATATCTTTGACAAATATTCTGTCTATTTTTAATTCTCGCGCCGGAAGTGATTTCAGCATCAATATATTTGAATAACCAGTGCCAAAATCATCAATAGAAACGGTGATCCCCAAATCGGCAAATGCGTTCAGGACTTCCACGCTGCGTTTTAAATTTTTAAGTGCCGTACTTTCAGTCAGTTCCAGCGTGAGATGTGCTGGTGAAAGCTGATATTGCGCCAGGGCGTTGCAAACTATATCGACAATATCAGGTTGTTCAAACTGGGCTGGTGACAGATTAACGGCAAGGCTCCACTCCGTGTGGCCTTGTGACTTCCATTGAAATAACTGGCGGCATGACTGCTGGAGAACCCAGGTGCCGACAGGAATAATCAGACCCGTTTCTTCAAGTGCGGGCAGGAATTCAGCCGGTAGCAGAATGCCGCGTTCAGGATGATGCCAGCGTAACAATGCCTCAAAACCCGTCAGAGAGTGATCCCCGGCGGTGTATTTAGGTTGATACCATAATTCGAATTGATTCCGCTCAAGCGCTTGTGACAGTTCTTGCAAGAACGTTGGCGGCGTATCGGCGATAGCCTCCATCTCTGGGGAGTAAATCGCCCAGCCGTTTCTGCCCGCCTGTTTGACATGATACATCGCAGTATCGGCTTTTACTTTTAGCTCATGTAACGTTGAGCCGTGTTCGGGATAAAGACTGCTTCCCGCGCTTAACGAAACACGAATGGTGTGTCCAAACAGTGTAAACGGTTCTTTGACGGCGCTGGCAATGCGGGTCATCAGCACCGAAATTGCTTCCCGGTTGCTGTTTGGCACCAGCAGGATAAATTCATCGCCGCCCAGCCTCGCCAGCGTCATGGTGTCATCAAGGCAGCTGTATATGCGTTGTGTGCTGGAGATAAGCAACTGATCGCCAATGTGATGGCCCCAGGTGTCGTTTACGATTTTGAATCGATCAAGGTCGATAAAGACCAGGGCGAAGTGCTGTTGATGCAGTTTGGAATGACGCAGGCAGGTCTGTAAGCAGGCGTCTATTTGCGTTCGATTGGCAAGGCCGGTCAGCGCGTCGAAGTGGACCTGGTGCTCAAGCTGGCAGTTCAGTTGATGCAGATTATCGGCCAGTCTTGAGGTACGTAGCTGAGAATCCACCATCGAAATGACCAGCATAAGACCCAGAATCACCAGCGTGACGGCGCAGACCCAGATAGAGAGTTCCAGTGTGCTCAGTCCATCATGTGCAGTGTGTCCGAAATGAGTGAAGGTGGCCGCCCCCATCCCGGTGTAATGCATTGAGGCAATCGCTAGTGCCATTACCAGAGCGGCAATAAGTCGGTTTATTAATGCGCGTCGGGTATTTTGCCGCAGATGAAAAGCTAACCACAGGCCGATCCCAGACGCGATAATGGCAATGACCACAGAAAGTAAAATGAGTGAAAATTGCCAGCGGATAGCAACATGTTCAACGATAGCGACCATACCAACGTAGTGCATGGTTACAACACCGGTGCTTAATAGGCTAGTTGCAACAATAAGCCGCCTGGTCGAAAGCGTTTGACCTGATATTGCTATATTGATGGCAAGCGTCGCGGAAATGAGTGCGATTAAAAAAGAAAATGCCGTGAGTGAAAAGTGATAATTAATCGGCATACTCATTTTCATGGCCAGCATGCCAATAAAATGCATCGACCAGATCCCCATCCCCAGCGTTGCCCCGCCAGATAAACGCCAGAAAGTCGATTCCCGACGACTGGAGATCGCCACTTTCCCTGCGCTATCGAGGGCAATAAACGAAGCAATGAATGCGACAACAAAGGAAATCCCAATCAGTACAGGGTCCCATGACACGTGCAACATCTTACTACCCATCGATAAAAAACCGTGATGATAAATCTAGCAGATTCTGTCCAGTTAACCTGGTAAAACCAGGCGCGTTCTTATTTTCCTGTCAGCAGTATTAGTCTGAGCTGCTATAACGGAGGAATATGTGATGTTCGCTTATAAAAACATTCACCATATTTATGGTTTGGTGTATTTTTGTTCACATCAGGTCCTGGGTGACAATAGTCTGGCAACTGGCGTGAACGTCAGCTTATGCGAGATAAACAACCAGACTAATGTAAACTGGCAGTGTGATAGTGTGCTTTAAGTGAAAAGGCGGCATGCTCTCATTGAAAGTGGAACTTTCGGTATCGCGGAATGGCAATCTGCATTACAGATGCTATAAAAAATAATACTCCGCGTTATTCTTTGGCAGGCAGGGTTAAAATGTTAAATAATATAAGCGTCAGGACGTTTATTATTTTATTTCTGGTATGTACCGTAGTTGCCCTCAATATTGTTGAGGTAATATTATCTGCAGGGTTTGATGTCATTATTGGCACTGATGTGGTTTGTACTATTTCACTATTATATTTATGGTGGTATATGACAAAATATCTCGTCGTGCCGATTAATACGGTAAAAGAAAGTATTGAAGAGGTGACTGCAGGGAATCTGGCGATGAGTATTCCTGAGTTCGGTAATAATTGTGCTGGCAGACTTATTCCGGGAATTAACAGTCTGGCGAGTAACATTTCCACCTTAGTCAGTGAGATCAGATCCTCTTCACGGACCGTGATGACGCTATCTGAACAGCTCGCGGAGCGTAGCGCCGAATTGTCAGTTAAAACGGAACAGCAGTCTGGTGCGTTAATGCAGACAGCTGCGAATATGGATGAGATAGCAGTTAGTACACGCAACAATGCAGATAATACGCAAATGGCAAGCGCCCAGGCAAATATTGCGACGCAATCTGCACGCCAGGGGGGCGATTTAATGGTGCAGGTCGCCACCAATATGCGCTCGATCACCGACTGCGCTCAGCAGATGACAGAAATTATCGCGTTAATCGATGGTATTGCATTCCAGACGAATATTCTGGCATTGAATGCGGCAGTTGAGGCGGCGAGAGCCGGCGAACATGGTAAAGGTTTTTCTGTCGTTGCAGGGGAAGTGAGAATATTGGCACATCGTAGCGCAGAAGCGGCAAAGAGTATTAAACGACTTATCGATGAAACACATTACAATGTCCAGCAGGGTGCGGCGATTGTACGTGAAGCCGAAAAGAACATGCAGGATATTGTGGGTGGTGCAGGGCAGTTAAATCAACTGATGGCGGAGATATTAACAACCACTCGGGAACAAGAAAATGGGATCATCAGAATTACCCAGGCTCTGACCGAACTGGAAAACGTGACACAAAGTAATGTCAGCATGGTCGATGAGTTATCTGATTCGTCCGGCATCCTGAAAAGTCAGGTGAATGATCTTCTGTCACGCACACATAAATTTCGCTTAAGTAAAAATATGTCTGTCGAAACAACTACGATCTTGCGTCGAGATCCCCCTGTTTCCGGACTACGTCAACGGGTTAAATACGGTTCTTCATTTTAAGATTCAGCATTTGCTCGCCACAGCGCCGAACCCGTCGGCGCTTTTTATTTTCCTGAACACTTTTATGAATCATTTCAGCATAATGGGACAATGCGATATTGCTTAACATATACTGAAGACTAGACTAACGAAAAGTTTGAATGTTTATGGAGGCGCTGTGGAAGCCATTAAGGGAACCGAAGTTAATGTGCCGGATGCCGTGTTTGCCTGGCTGCTGGATGGTCGCGGTGGTGTGAAACCGCTGGAAGACAACGATGTTATCGACAGTGCACATCCGTGCTGGCTGCATCTTAATTACACCCATTCTGATAGCGCGCAATGGCTGGCGACAACGCCTCTGCTTCCTAATAATGTGCGTGATGCACTGGCGGGAGAAAGTACTCGCCCGCGCGTAAGCCGGGTCGGGGAAGGGACGCTGATTACGTTACGCTGTATTAATGGCAGCACCGACGAACGCCCTGACCAACTTGTCGCTATGCGCTTATATATGGACGAACGCCTGATTGTCTCAACGCGTCAGCGTAAAGTGCTGGCACTGGATGATGTGGTGAGTGACTTGCAGGAAGGGACGGGACCGTCTGACTGTGGTAGCTGGCTTGTGGATGTTTGTGATGCCTTAACCGATCATGCCAGTGAGTTTATCGAACAATTGCATGACAAAATTATCGATCTGGAAGACAACCTGCTGGACCAGCAGATCCCACCTCGCGGTTTTCTGGCATTACTGCGCAAGCAACTGATAGTCATGCGGCGTTATATGGCCCCTCAGCGCGATGCTTATGCGCGCCTGGCGAGTGAACGTTTACCGTGGATGACTGACGATCACCGACGTCGGATGCAGGATATTGCCGACAGGTTGGGAAGAGGGCTGGATGAAATCGACGCGTGCATCGCCCGGACGGGCATCATGGCGGATGAAATTGCTCAGGTTATGCAGGAGTCTCTGGCGCGAAGAACCTATACCATGTCGTTGATGGCAATGGTTTTTCTGCCCAGCACATTTTTAACCGGCCTGTTTGGCGTCAATCTCGGGGGGATTCCCGGTGGCGGCTGGCAGTTTGGTTTTTCACTATTCTGTATTCTGTTAGTTGTCCTGATTGGTGGTGTTACTTTATGGTTGCATCGTAGTAAATGGTTGTAACAACTACACTTTTTAGCGACTTTCGTGAGTGAAAACGGCTAAGTTTTTGAGCGAGGTCAATAAACCATCTACCTATTCGGGGCAATATCTCTCTCGCAGGTGAATGCAACGTCAAGCGATGGGCGTTGCGCTCCATATTGTCTTACTTCCTTTTTTGAATTACTGCATAGCACAATTGATTCGTACGACGCCGACTTAGATTAGTCGGCTTTTTTTTGCCTGCAGGAAACCAGCGTCTACCCTAAAAGGGTCAGTCTGACTCACTGGAGGGTAATATGACCTGCTTATTCGCCCCGTTGCAGTTGCAACGCCCCCATTCCGATACTGTCCCCACCGACCCGGTTCCGATTCCCGACTCGATACCTCGTCCGCAACCAATGCCGGACCCGTCACCGGATGAAGAGCCGATTAAATTGTCGCATCACGGGCGCAGATCTGCGAGGATACGCGCCTGCTGAATATGAGTTTTTACCGCGAGATTAAATTGTGACCGCTTTTTCAACCCTGAATGTTTTGCCTGCCGCCCAACTCGAGAATCTTAATGAGCTGGGTTATCTTGAAATGACGCCTGTTCAGGCCGCTGCGTTGCCGGCAATCCTGGCAGGAAAAGATGTTCGCGTGCAGGCAAAAACCGGCAGTGGCAAAACGGCCGCGTTTGGTCTTGGCCTGTTACAGCATATTGATGCTGCGCTGTTTCAGACTCAGTCGCTGGTACTGTGCCCAACACGCGAACTGGCTGACCAGGTCGCGGGTGAATTGCGTCGATTGGCGCGTTTTCTGCCAAATACCAAAATTTTAACGCTGTGCGGTGGTCAGCCCTTTGGCGCTCAGCGTGATTCTCTGCAACATGCCCCACACATTATTGTTGCCACGCCGGGGCGTTTGCTCGACCACCTGCAAAAAGGCACCGTCTCCCTTGATGCGTTGAATACGCTGGTGATGGATGAAGCCGACCGGATGCTGGATATGGGATTTAGTGATGCGATTGATGATGTGATCCGCTTTGCGCCAGCGTCACGTCAGACACTGCTGTTTTCCGCAACCTGGCCGGAAGCGATTGCCGCGATCAGTGGTCGCGTACAGAACAACCCGTTAACGATTGAGATTGATACAGTCGATGCGTTGCCAGCGATTGAACAACAATTCTTTGAAATCTCCTCACACGGCAAAATTCCGCTGTTGCAAAAATTGCTTAGCCAGCATCAGCCGGCATCATGTGTGGTTTTCTGTAATACCAAAAAAGATTGTCAGGCTGTTTGTGATGCACTGAACGCAGCAGGGCAAAGCGCATTATCGCTTCATGGCGATCTTGAGCAACGCGATCGGGACCAGACGCTGGTACGTTTTGCCAACGGCAGTGCTCGTGTGCTGGTTGCCACTGATGTGGCGGCGCGTGGCCTGGATATTAAATCGCTCGAGCTGGTGGTTAACTTTGAACTGGCATGGGATGCGGAAGTTCATGTACACCGTATTGGACGTACTGCCCGTGCGGGTAACAGTGGTCTGGCAATTAGCTTCTGTGCGCCGGAAGAAGCGCAACGTGCCAATATTCTGTCCGAGATGCTGCAACTGAAGCTAAACTGGCTACCCGCACCGGGTAATGGCTCAATTCTGCCGCTGGAGGCTGAGATGGCGACGCTGTGCATCGATGGCGGTAAAAAAGCGAAAATGCGGCCTGGTGATGTATTAGGGGCGTTGACCGGAGATATTGGTCTGGACGGGGCGGATATCGGCAAGATTGCCGTGCATCCGGCGCATGTCTACGTGGCCGTTCGCCAGTCTGTGGCACATAAAGCGTGGAAGCAACTGCAGAACGGTAAGATCAAAGGCAAGAACTGCCGGGTTCGTTTATTAAAATAAATGCCTGTAGGAGTGCCTGATGGCGCTCCGCTTATCAGGCCTACTGGTACTGAAGTAATACTTTGCCCAGTAGGCCGGATACGGCATTCTCTGTTTTACTTCACTTCCACCACGTTCAGACGCAACTCATCTAACTGGTTTTCATCTTCTTCCGGCTGCCAGCCTGCTGGTTGCAGTGGGATCTCTTCACGATCGAATGCCAGATCACCGCCATCTACCACTTCTGAGCCGTGTTTGATGCCTTTAAAATCGAACAGATTAATATCGCTCAGGTGAGAAGGCACCACATTCTGCATCGCACTGAACATCGTTTCAATACGACCTGGATAGCGCTTGTCCCAGTCACGCAGCATATCCGCGATCACCTGACGTTGCAGGTTAGGCTGTGAACCACACAGGTTGCACGGAATAATCGGGAAGCCTTTCGCTTCAGAGAAACGCTCAATATCTTTTTCGCGGCAATAGGCCAGCGGACGGATCACAATATGCTTACCATCATCGCTCATCAGCTTCGGTGGCATACCTTTCATCTTTCCGCCGTAGAACATGTTTAAAAACAGTGTTTGCAGGATGTCGTCGCGATGGTGTCCCAACGCAATTTTGGTGGCACCTAATTCGGTTGCCGTGCGGTACAAAATGCCGCGGCGCAGACGGGAACACAGAGAGCAGGTCGTTTTGCCTTCAGGGATTTTATCTTTGACGATCCCGTAGGTGTTTTCTTCGACAATTTTATACTCAACTCCCAGTTGTTCCAGATACTCCGGCAGGATGTGCTCCGGGAAGCCCGGTTGTTTTTGATCCAAATTTACGGCGACCAAAGAGAAACTGATCGGGGCGCTTTGCTGCAAATTCCGCAGGATTTCCAGCATGGTGTAGCTATCTTTCCCACCGGAAAGACACACCATAATGCGATCGCCGTCTTCGATCATATTGAAATCGGCAATAGCTTCACCTACGTTACGACGCAGGCGTTTCTGTAATTTGTTCAGGTTGTATTGTTCTTTCTTTGTAACTTGTTGATTATCTTGCATTATTACCGTTCTCAAAAACCAAAAGGGGCATATAAGGGGCAAACTTCCATCACAGGGCTAGTTTGTTATTCAACATTGCAACCTGATCGCCATTCATTTCTTCAATCCATGTACTGTAGACTTCGTACACCATCTGCGCGTTTTCATGCCCCATCTGATTAGCTATAAATGATGGGTTCGCTCCAGCCGATAACAGCCAGCAGGCAAAAGTATGCCGCGTATGGTACGGATTACGGCGACGAATACCAGCACGTTTTACAGCGGCGTTCCATCTCGCACCGATGCTACTCATAGAGTAGTAAGGTTTTTGCTCGCCTATACCCCAGGCATTGGGCCACAATTTGACAACGTTGAGCTCGTCCTTGCAAGCCATCGGCACCGCAGGTTTTTTATGCCATCGCCATGGGTAGACCTATAGCAATGGCTAAAAGATCACTTCTTACAAAGGATGCGCAACTCTTTGCGGTTGAAACCACCTTCTTTCGATAAATCTTGATAACCGTTGGGGCAAACTTCATTAGCTTTTGAATAGCAAATATTCCATCCGGTAGCAGCCCCACATTGGATGTCGTACTCACTTGAACCATCTGGGCGTTTAATTTCCTGGGATGTGGAACATGCAGCAAGAAGGCATACTCCCATGAACACTATTAGTAATTTCACTTATCGTCTCTCTTCATTGCCTGTCGGCATTTCCAAAGGTAAATTAATGGCACTCGACGCAAAGCAAGACACGTTTTCCGCAAGTATCTCATCAATTAAAGCGCCACACAGGTGGCCATCAAAAGTTGACATCCGGAACAGGATTGTCGAGCTCAAGAATAATTGAAGTTAGGTATTGGGTATTGATGCTGATTATGTATTGCGTTACTTACTGCAAATCTAACAGATGGACAGAGGGACAGCTTTGTGTATCCAGTGTTCGAAGTGGTATCAATAATGCGAGAACGGCAATGTTTGATGGCAGTTCGTCAATGTAATCATATCTGTAGGGTATCAGATACGCGGGGTTTATTGATTTATCAACTGCACCATATATCATCTGTTCGAAAAAATTCGATGATAAAGGCTGGCAATGAAAAAGTTGATGATGATTGTTTTACTCCTTTCTTCTGCTGCAACGGAAGCTAATGTTCAAAGAATTGCATGTAGTTTTGATGTAAATGGCTCTGGGCGTGAGTTAGTCGCAGAACGAAGTGAAGCGCAGGGAGAGCGGGTGCTGACTGTTAGAGGAGATGGTTTTACGCCTTCTGATACGGGGCAATGGATAAGAGATAGCCAAAAAGGAAGGGTTTATCTTGAAAACTGGAAAGACGCTAAGGGTAACACTGCGCAACTGTACTCGAACTCAAACGATCAACTTGATAGCGGACTGGTTGTATACCATAAAGATGGCAGCGAAAGTCTTTACTCTTATCTGTGTTCATTTGTGGATTAACCATCTCGGTACTACTAAATCAGAGCACTGATTTTTTACCTTCCGCGCGGTATGCTTTATAGCAACCAGATAGCTTAATCTGCCGATATGGAACCATCAGCTATATTTCCCTCATTTCCCTCCAGGTCAGGAATCGCGGGGTAAAAGAGGGAGAAACAAAAAGCCCGCAACGGTGTGCGGGCCAGACAGCTTAGCGGACTACCAGTACCGAACACTCTGCATGACGCACCACGGCTGCGGCGTTAGAGCCCAGCAGATAAGTGGTGATGTCCGGTCGGTGTGAGGCAATAATGACCATATCGGCCGGTAATTTTTTAGCGATCTCCAGGATTTTATCTTTTGGCGCACCTTCAGCAACGTGAACATGCACTCTGTCCGTTGGGATATTGAACTTCTTGATAATCTCTTCCAGTTGAGATTTAGCCTCGGCTTTCAGATCGTCCATGGCCGGTAACTCTGCCGAGTAGGCCAGTCCCAAAGAAGCGTAATAGGGCAGTGACGGAATAACGGTCAGAAAATGCACCTGCGCATCGTCAATTTTTGCCTCTGCTTCAACATGGGCAATAACGCGTTGAGTTAATTCTGAGTCTGAAATATCGATGGGTACAAGAATCGTTCTGTTCATAAAACCTCCTGTTTAAGTATCCACGTAAAGCTTACCGCGTAATGGCACTTTATGTACAATGACAAAGATCACATTTTGGCATCACTTTATTTTGATTTCAGGAAATTTCCCTTTTATAACCCCATCATAAAATCGGCCCTTAGAGACCACGCTCAGGAAATCTTGAAAAATACGCGCAGGGACATGTTGATACTGCAATGTAGTCAGTTGATGAAAGCGAATTTCAAGTGTGCGAGAGGATTCGTCATAGCCGACGGATGCAATACGGGATGATTTAACGGGGTGATGATTCATTGCAGGTATCCTCTACTACAGGTATTAATGCAAGATATCATCTATCAAAGGTGTGTTTTAACGCAACAGATATAACGTTTTGATCTGGATAAAACAGAATTGCTATTAATGAAAGGATAGCCCGCTGTTGCCAGCGGGCTGACAGAGACAGATTAGAACTGGTAAACCATACCCAGTGCCACAGTGTCATCGGTAGAGATGTCGTTGCCAGCGTAGAAACTGTCATCTTCGTCCAGCAGGTTGATTTTGTAATCAACGTAGGTGGAGAAGTTTTTGTTGAAGTAGTAAGTTGCACCTACATCAACGTATTTAACCAGATCTTTGTCGCCAGTCGTTCCGTTCGGGTTGCCTGCATTGCCTGCCAAAGAAAGGTCTTTACCTTTAGACATCAGGAAAGAGACTGCCGGGCGCAGACCGAAGTCGAACTGGTACTGTGCAGTCACTTCGAAGTTCTGAGTTTTGTTTGCAACAGTATAATCGCTACCATTTGAGCCGCCATACGGGGTCATATTACGGGTTTCAGAATACATGGTTGCTAAATAGATGTTGTTCGCGTCGTATTTCAGACCGGCAGTCCACGCATCCGCTTTGTCGCCGCCAGCAGTGGATTGATTTACCTGCTCGTTAGTACGATCGGAAGAGGTATATGCTGCACCGAAGCTTACGCCCATACCCAGATCGTAGGTAGAGGAGATACCGAAACCATCACCGTTGGAATGTTTCAAATTACGGCCATCGTTGTTGGTACCTTCCTGGCCATTCTGGTTTTCATTCTTACCCTGATATTGCAGCGCAAAGTTCAGACCATTAACCAGACCGAAGAAGTCGGTATTACGGTAGGTTGCTACACCGTTAGCGCGGCCGGTCATAAAGTTATCTGAGTAAGTGTAGGAGTCACCGCCGAATTCCGGCAGCATATCGGTCCAGCCTTCTACGTCGTAAAGTACGCCGTAGTTACGACCGTAATCGAATGAACCGTAATTGCCGACTTTTAAGCCTGCAAATCCCAGACGAGTCCAGGCGTTAGAACCTTCAGATTCGGTACTATTAGCCTGAACCTGATATTCCCACTGGCCATAGCCGGTGAGCATATCGTTAATTTGAGTTTCGCCTTTGAAGCCGCCACGAACATAAGTCTGATCGCCATCGCTGCCTGAATTATCAGAAAAGTAGTGCAGGGCATCTACTTTACCGTAGAGATCTAACTTGTTGCCGTCTTTATTATAAACTTCAGCAGCGTGAGCAGCGCCAGCAGCTAACAGTGCAGGAATTACGAGTGCCAATACTTTTCTGTTCATTGAAATAATCCTTTAGTTTTTTTATTAACCTGTGACTACCCGTGTAGGGAGTAAAAGCATGCTAAAGGAGAAGTTCCGTAAAGAGATAAATATGAATTG
>NZ_JANEWL010000107.1:0-15191 GCF_028069815.1 Citrobacter sp. Awk 2 | reverse complement strand
GGTGTCCTCACTGCCGTCATCAGCAAGCGTATTTTTAACAGTGAGGTCGACTCTGGGGGAATAATCAGAAAGAACAGCATCGAAATTGTTTTTAGTTATATTGGTTTTTTCACGTCCGGATAAGGGTAAGAATTCCTGACCATTACTGAAATCACCTGCAACCAGTAATTTCAACGGCAATTCTGTTTTCTTGCTCGCCCCGCCGGTATGCAGGTCAAGTTTTAGGTTAACGCGTGCCTTTGGCACCTCATTCTGGAAACTGTCAGCCATCTCATCATCCCTCTGTTTATCGCTGTACACACTCGTCACACTACAGTTCTTTACAGACGATAATAGAATAATGAGCTGCANAAAATCAAATAATCAGATCTTTGACCTTAAATAAGGAAAATCTTAAGCATTTTACTCTATTNAATAATNAGAAATTACTCGTTTTGGCAGAAAAACACGCCACAATTAACGCCTGACACACGCATTTATATCGAAAGAGTCGAAATTAGCAGAGCGTTATTGGAAGTTCGATTTTAATTTGATGTACATCAACACTTAAAATATGAAAAACCCCATCAAAAAACAGAGGGAAATTCATATATAGAATGGGTAAATAAAAAAGATTGGAGAATAGATTTGATATATAAAACATCTTAAAATCGCCAGCGCGTGGTCCACGATTTTATGTAATAGGTTTCAGCAGAAAAACTAATCCAATTAGTGAGCCTGCTAAAACATGGTTTTTGGAATATTCAAGATCGCTCATATATGAATACCCCGCAATGGCAATACCACCACTACGGGGTCACGAACTTACTCCTTCACCACAATCAACGGCTCGATATCACTCTCTTTTTTAATCACCAGCGACTCGTCACCGCGCAGGCAGGTCCCGCCGTAGTTACCACCTACGGTGAAGGTACAGACCTGAATATATTTACCGGCAACCTTTGGCAGACACCAAAGTTGCTGATAAATGTTTTTCTGCTCGGCAAACTTACCGCTGGTTTTATCCAGCAACTCTTCCTGGTGGCTAACCAAATCGATGTTGTTACCGCAGCGCCCAGCTATCGGTTTCACCGCATAACCCGTTTTCGCCAGCTCATCATTCACCGTGAAATCCGTATCCAGCAGATAGCGATGATGAGGGAAGAGCTGCCACAGAATCGGCAGAATCGCTTTGTTCCCTGGAATCACTGTCCAAAGTGGTTCAAATACCAATACTTCCGGGCGCAACAACACGTCTATCAAGCGCACTTCCTGCTGAGTATGTCCGGTACGAATCGGCACAGCCGCATATTCAGTTTCACTCACCTCACGCACCTGTTCAATCGCGGTTTCCCACGCCCAGGTTTTCCAGACACAGTTCACCAGACGACCGTCACCATCAATCAACTGGCCCGCATCATCCCACCGCAATTCGTCCAGACCACGCAGGATCTTACTTTCGAAACCAGCCTGGTGCAGAGCCTGCTGCATAAACTGCGCATGGTAGTTTTCCTCAATATCCTTATCCTGCATGATATGAACGAAAGGACGCGCACGGCTGTGTTTCCATGCCCCCGCCAGTTCATTAATCAGTCCTTCTGCCGGGTTGTGCCCATGCCCGGTATAACCCCGCTCAGCCCATCTTTCGAGGATCAGACCGGCTTCGGTATGGCAGGATGCGGAATCGGCGTTGTACTCGTACACTTTCAACCCACGCTCATCCATACAGAAATCCATGCGCCCCGTAATCATATGATGACGACGCCGCTGCCAGGATAAGCGCAGACGCGGCCAGAGGATTTTCGGGATATCAAACAGCGCCAGCAGGTTATCGTCTTTCAGTACCTTGTCGGTAGCGTGCAGATACATCAGGTGCAGTTCGTTGGTCGCTTTAATCAGCTCCTGCTCTGCACTTTCGGTAATCGTAAAGTACTGATGCGGATCCTGATTGATCACATGACCGTTCGCCAGCACGTAGGCTTTTTGCAGCGGGTCCTGCTCATCGAGCCACTTACCGTCAAACTGCCCGTTATCTTCCAGTCGTGCGCCGCCAATTTTCAGCGAGTCATTGGCGAACTCCGGCTGCGGCAGGCTGTGACGAGTGTCGTCAGTCTGGATCATCCAGCCAAGGATGGTGGTGTCATCAAAAGTGTCACGCAGCGTGTAGCAGCCATTTTCCACTACCATTTCCAGCTCGCGTGTCCACTGCTGCCCTGGCGGCAGCGGCGTATGAATCACGTTCTGCTCGGCAATACGGATTTTGTTTTCCAACAATTGGGTGACGACTGCCACATGCCCGGTGTCTTTAAATTCGCCGCCTTTCTGCCAGATAAGCAGAGCACCTGCAACCGGCGCACGAGGCGAACCATTCGGGAATGCCTGTAACGGCAGGATATTGTCATTCACCACTTCACGCAGGAAGCGCAAGGAGAAGATCTCCCATGCCATGCCCACATCAGTGAAGACCATGCCATAGTTGAGGAAGAGAAAACGGCGTGCAAATTCTACACACTGCCATTTGTGGCCCATATATTCGTCGTCGATATAGCTACGAAAAGCAGCATCATCGTCGTAGTCCCGTGGGTCGAGGGAGCTGTAATCTGAAGAGTAGATTGCTACGCCGCCTGGGGCGTAGCCCAATAATGTCCCGAATGGGGCATCCTGACTGGTCGTTCCTTTGCTCATGCACCTTACCTCAAAACAATACAGCCTGAGCAGGTTGGCGTGAATTTTTCGCTCTGATTGCCTGCTCTGCGACACTAACCGGACAGAGGTCGACCTATCATACACCTCAACGCAGCGGCTGGCGCTCAGAGGCGAAAAATTCACAGCAGGAACTACGCTTTCTTCAACGTCACCGGTACGCTTTTATACGCAGGGGTTAAGCTTTTAGTGTCTACCGCATCCAGCGACAACAACACATTCGCTTCCGGCAGATAAGCACCAATAGAGCCCGCTGCCATGTTGTAAATCACCACCGTTAACCCGTACATCACGCGATCGGCACAGGGCAACCCCTTATCGTCCAGCGCCTGAACGTTGACAACATCCCCCTGACTCAGCCCACGAGCAGCTGCTTCAGTGGCACTCAAAAACACCACATCGCGCCGACCGGTAATACCTCGATAGCGATCGTTCATGCCATAGATAGTGGTGTTGTATTGATCGTGACTGCGCAACGTAGCCAGAACCAGCGCGTCAGCAGGTTGGTTTTCCCGCACCACGGCCCGTTGGCGGCTGACGATAAAGTTGGCTTTACCATTCTCCGTATGCCATTCACGACGTGAGGCTGGTGTATCCATACGAAATCCGCCAGGAGCAGTAATACGCGCATTGTAATCGCGGAACGCCGGAATCACAGCTTCAATGGCATCGCGGATCAGCGCGTAGTTTCCAGCTAACGTCTCCCAGTTCACCGGCGAGTGAGGCAGCGTGGCGCGTGCCATTGCCGCCACAATTGCCGGTTCAGACTTTAACCATTGCGAAGCGGGTTTCAGCCCACCACAGGAGGCGTGTACCATCGACATTGAATCCTCGACGGTCACCGACTGAATGCCTGTCGCTTGCAGATCGCGTTCCGTTCTGCCCAATGCGGGTAGCAGATAGTTATGTTTAGCCAACAGCAAATGCGATCGATTAAGCTTGGTTGCGATATGGACCTGCATATCGAGTTTTTTCATCGCGGCGAAGGTACGCTGTGGTTGCGGCATCGCCACCGCCAGGTTTCCCCCCATGCAGATAAGCGCTTTCGCCTCTCCCCGCTCAATTGCCCGAATACTCTCCACGCTGGAGCGGCCATGCTTGCGCGGAACGCGGATAGAGAAATGCGCTTCCAGGCGTTGCAAGAAGTCTTCGGATGCTGCCTCGTTAATCCCCACAGAACGGTCACCCTGCACGTTCGAGTGGCCGCGCAGCGGGCAGATCCCTGCGCCCTGCTTGCCCATATTACCTTTCAGCAACAGCAGATTGATCAATTGCTGAACGTTCTCAGTACCGTTTTTATGCTGGGTGATCCCCAGACCGTAGCAGATGATAGTCGCGCGGGACTTGTTGTAACTGTGTGCCAGGTCTTCCATCTGGCTTCGCGTCAGGCCGGAGTCCAATTCCAGCGTCGCCCAGCTACACTGGCGTAAATCGTCATACAGCGCCGAATAGCCTTCGGTATGTTCATCGATAAAGGCATGATCGAGACAAGGTTGTCTGTTCAACAAGATCCGCGCTTCATCCATTTCGATCAGCGCCTTCATGATGCCTTTAAGCAATGAGGCATCACCGCCCATTTTGACCTGGTAGTAGTCGTTGCTGAGTTCCGTTGCCTGGCCGGTGAACATCTCTTTCGGACTCTGCGGGAAGCTAAAGCGCTCAAGCCCTCGTTCGGTCAGCGGATTGATGGAGATAATCTTAGCCCCGCGTCTGGCAACATCGCGCAGCGTGGTGAGCATGCGCGGATGGTTCGTGCCGGGGTTATGTCCTATGCAAATCACCAGTTCGCAATGGTCAAAATCATCGAGTTCAACGGTTCCTTTCCCAAGACCAATGGCTGGCGTTAGCCCCGCGCTGGTTGGTCCGTGGCACATGTTTGAGCAATCCGGAAAGTTGCTGCTGCCGTATTCGCGGGCAAAAAGTTGGTACAGGAACGCAGCCTCATTGGACGTTCTGCCTGAGGTGTAAAACTCGACCTGCTCAGCGGAATCATAGCTGCGCAGGCGCTCACCGATTTCCTGAAACGCAGTGGCCCATTCCACGGCCTGCCAGGTATCCGACGCTACATCGTATTTCATTGGATGCGTCAGACGACCTATATTTTCCAGCTCATAATCGCTGTAGTGCCAGAGTGTGGAAACCGGGTGACGGCTGAAAAATTCCGGTGACGCTTTCTTGCGGGTTGTTTCCCAGGACACGGCCTTAACGCCGTTTTCGCACAGCTCCATTGGCGCACGATGACCCGGGTCCGGCCACGCACAGCCCGGACAATCGAACCCTTTCACCTGGTTCATTTTGAACATCGCGATAATGTCGCGTACAACAGCCTTTTGCGAAAACACCGAAGCAGTGACGGCTTTTACCGCGCCCCACCCACCTGCCGGGCCCTGATAACCGCTAACTCCTGGAACACCATTTTTCATTGTTACTGCTTACTGACCGCCAATTATTGATGGTGAGTACGGTAGCAATTTCCGTCCAATATTGATTTCCTCTTCATGGAGTACAGTCTGGGTACAATGAACGGGTTAGTTTTATCTTCCCCTTTCAGCACAAAGCGACATAAAGTCCCAATCTGTTAAATTGAGTTCTACCTAGCTGCTACACTGCTTCAACACAACCACTCAGAAGGCAGGTCAACATGTCAGACAACACTTATCAGCCCGCGAAAGTCTGGACGTGGGAAAAATCAAACGGCGGTGCATTCGCCAATATCAACCGCCCGGTTTCCGGTGCAACGCATGAGAAAACGCTACCGGTCGGCAAGCATCCGTTGCAGCTGTACTCGCTGGGTACGCCAAACGGTCAGAAAGTGACGATTATGCTGGAAGAGTTGCTGGCGCAGGGTGTAAAGGGTGCGGAATACGATGCCTGGATCATTCGCATTGGCGATGGCGATCAGTTCTCCAGCGGCTTTGTTGAAGTGAATCCAAACTCTAAGATCCCGGCGCTACGCGACCATTCACAAAATCCGCCGGTACGTGTATTTGAATCTGGTTCGATCCTGCTCTATTTGGCAGAAAAATATGGTTATTTCCTGCCGCAGGATTTGGCAAAACGCACCGAAACGCTGAACTGGTTATTCTGGTTACAGGGAGCGGCCCCCTTCCTCGGTGGTGGTTTCGGCCACTTCTACAACTATGCGCCGGTTAAAATTGAGTACGCAATCAATCGCTTCACAATGGAAGCCAAGCGTTTACTCGACGTGCTGGATAAGCAACTTGCACATCATCAGTTTGTAGCGGGAGATGAGTACACCATTGCCGATATGGCGGTCTGGCCGTGGTTTGGCAATGTGGTATTGGGGAATGTCTATGATGCGGCGGAATTCCTTGATGCGGGTAGTTACAAGCACGTTCAGCGCTGGGCAAAAGAGATTGCAGCACGTCCGGCAGTTAAGCGTGGTCGCATTGTAAACCGCACTAACGGACCGCTGAATGAGCAGCTTCATGAACGCCATGATGCCAGCGACTTCGATACCAATACCGAAGATAAACGTCAGGGTTAAAATGCCTGATGGCGACGCCGGGGCGTCGCCATCAGGCCAACAAAGACGCCATACCGTAGGCTGGATAAGGCGTTTGCGCCGCTATCCGGCATAAAATCACGCGCTGGTAACGTCATACTCCATGCGGCGAAGTGCATCCAACGTGAATTTAGCTTCATCTTCGTCAATGATGCTCATGGCGAACCCTACGTGCACCAGCACCCATTGCCCAACCAGTTCGGCAGGTTCGCCTTCACAAATCAGGGCAATATTAACATCACGCTTGATGCCGCACACTTCAACCTGCGCAAGCTGGTGAATATCTTCACCAACGGCCAGAACCTGACCAGGGACTCCAATACACATATCTGACTCCGCCCCATAGCAACCTATGGGCTATTCGACTTCAATACTTTTCACTTTCAGTGAATCGCCAGCATCTACCCGCAGGCGATCGCCCTGACAGAGAGGGCACTGTGCATCATGCTGGGTGATCTCTACGACCTGACTGCAATCCCAGCACCAGGCCTGGGCGGGTTTGTAATCAATATGCAGTTCACATCCCTGCGCCAGTGTTCCCTGGCAGACGATGTCGAAACTGAAACGGACGGCACTCTCTTCAACACACGAGAGTGCCCCAATTTCCAGCCAAACGCCGGTAACGCGTTTTACATCGTGCTGCTCTGCCTGCTGCTGAATAATCTCAACCGCGCTCTGACAAAGAGACAGCTCATGCATTTTCGCAGTTCCGCCGGCCCAACAGCAGCGCACGACGCCCCATCTGCGGTGCATTCGGGTCACTTACCGGTAGCGATAACACCATCCGTGCACAATCGTCAGTCAGGCGAACGCCTTCCTGTGCCGACAGACTATGCGAAAGCGGCGACATCAGCGAGCAGGAGAGGTATTGCGATACACCATCCAGTTCACCCACGGTAAAGGTCATCTCGCCATACGGCAGACGCAACCCGATTTTTTCGCTGACTTTACGCACGGGCCAGATCTGATCCGGCCCTGGGAAAATCAGTGCACTGAGCATCCAGGGCGTGATAACGCATCCCGTCCACTGCCCTTCAAACAGCGTAAAATCAGAGACATACACCGGCATATTCGGATGCAGGAAAGAAAGATCGTGCATCGAACGCCGGGAAACCTCTTCAAACGCTGCCTGAATTTGCTGCTTCGGGGCTGTCTGAAAGCCTAAGAACTCCTCAGACATGTGCCTTCTCCCGTGGAATAGCTTCAACGCCAGACTCGCGCAGCGCAGCAAGAACCTGCTCAAGCGCAGGTTCAATCATCGCTTCAACCGTCGGTGTCAGCCCAATATGCGGTTCCAGCGATTCCGGAATGATACCCACCAGGGTCAGTTTTTTCGGAAACTCGCCGGTAAAACGCAGGGCCGACAAAACGTCGGCCAGGCCAAGCTGGTGCGGTGAGATTTTGTTGGTAAACAACGCCGGAATCTCTTCGTCCCGCAGGACCATCATCGTTCCCGGCGTGTTTTTTCTCGACACAATGGCGTCAGCGATAATCAGATGATCTCTGTTCGCCATATCGCCGAGAAGCTCCATCCCAGCCGTACCACCGTCCAGAACATCAACATAGTCTGGCAGGATGTATCGTTGTTCTAATGCCTCAACGATACGTACCCCGATGGCTTCATCGGTCAGCAAAATATTGCCGACCCCTAAGACTAATATCCGCATTACAGAACCTTAACTGAGACCACTTCGTTCCCGTCAACGTCCACCACATGCACCGCACATGACATACAAGGGTCGAAGGAGTGAATGGTACGAACCACTTCCAGCGGTTTGTTTGGATCGGCAATTGGTGTACCGACCAGCGAACGCTCGTACGGTCCCACTTCATCATTAAAGTTACGTGGGCCTGAGTTCCAGGTTGACGGAACAACCGCCTGGTAGTTGCTGATAATACCGTCTTTAATCACCATCCAGTGAGAAAGCATACCGCGCGGCGCTTCAAGGAAACCTACACCTTTGAATTCGCCTGTTGCCGGGATATCCGGTTTCACGAAGGTGGTGTGGTCACCTTTACCGATGTTCACGATCAGCGCGTTGTACTGATCCTGCAGAACATTCTGCAGTTCACAGCAGTGAACGGTGCGACCAATGATACGACCCAGCGTAGAGTGCAGCTGCGAAACTTCGATGGTTTTACCCGTCAGCTTGGTGTAAATCGCGATGATTTCATTCAGCTTGGCATGAGTTGACTCGCGCTTAGCAGCAAGTTTACACAGCATGTTGGCCAGCGGACCCACTTCAACCGTTTTACCGTAGAAGGTCGGTGCTTTAACCCAGGAGTATTTGCCATCATCTGACCAGCCGGTGTAATCAGGAACCGTTGTGCCTTCCCACGGTGCCTGCGGCGCTTCGTCTTTGTACCATGCGTGTTTCGCACTCTCCTGAATCCCTTTAATCAGGTACTCATCTGAATGAGAGGTGATCGGACGATAAGTCGACAGATCGGCATCGGTGATATAACCGCCCGGGAACAGGAAGCTACCGTTTTTACCGTCAGTCGGGAATTCCGGCGCGCTCAGGTAGTTAACCGCACCCTGACCACGTTCCAGCCACTCAGGATAGAACGCTGCAATAACTGCGGTATCCACCTTGTAAACCTGCTCAACGAAGTCGCTCAGCTTATCGATGAAGGACTTGATGTACATCAGACGTTCAAGGTTCAGCACACCGAGGCCGTCGAGGTTAATTGGGTTAGCAACCCCACCTACCGCCAGGTTCTGAATATGCGGTGTTTTACCACCCAACAGCGCCACAACGCGGTTAGCATCACGCTGACATTCCAGCGCCTGCAGATAGTGTGCGACCGCAATCAGGTTCACTTCAGGCGGCAACTGCATTGCCGGGTGACCCCAACAACCGTTGGCAAAAATGCCTAACTGACCGCTGGCAACAAGGTCTTTGATCTTGTTCTGTACTTTGGTGAACTCTTCAGCACTGTTCAGATGCCAGGAAGACACGCCGTTCAGCATCGCCGAGGCTTTCGCCGGATCGGCTTTCAATGCGGAAGTAATATCCACCCAGTCCAGCGCAGAGAGCTGGTAGAAGTGCACGATATGGTCATGCGTGGTATGCGCGGCCAGAATGATGTTACGGATGTACTGTGCGTTCACCGGAACATCAATATTCAGCGCGCTTTCAGCTGCACGAACAGAAGAGATAGCGTGAGTTGTGGTGCAAACACCACAAATACGCTGAACAATCATCCAGGCATCGCGCGGATCGCGATTCTTCACGATCTCTTCCATGCCGCGCCACATGGTACCGGAAGCCCATGCTTTAGATACCACGCCATTTTCGATTTCGCAGTCGATGCGTAAATGACCCTCAATACGGGTTACCGGATCAATAGTAATTCTCTGGCTCATGCTTTGCTCGCCTCATGACGATTTTGATCGTTTTGTTTTAAAGGAGGAAGTATCGGCAGTAGACGAATGAGTACGATGTATGCACAAATCTCAATAGCCACAAAACCAATAGAAATCAACAGTTCTTCCCAGGTCGGGAAGTAGTGGTAGCCACCACCAGGATTGAATGCCACCAGCGAATAGGACAGACGCCATGTTGCACAACCCAGCAATGCGCTCAACGCGGACAGATACAGCATACGCGAGTCATTGCGCAGCTTCGTGACACGCAGCACCACCAGCGGGAAGACCATCAGCACGACTTCAATCCAGAACATCACGGAGTAAAGATCGCCTGCAAACGCATACGACAGCTTGTCGCGGTAGATCAACTCGCCAAAGCGCAGGACAACGAAAATCGCCAGCAGAACGCTAATCGTATTTGTCAGCTTGATGAACAGACTTTTCTCATCCGGACCATTACCTTTCAGACCCGCTTGTACCAACGAGCCTTCAAAAATGACGATCGAGAAGCCCATTATAAAGGCGGTTAATACAGAGAAAAGTGGCAGCATTTCATAAGCTTGCCATAGCGGATGTACTTTATAGCCCGCAGAAATCATCAATGAACCCATTGAAGACTGGTGCATGGTCGGCAGCAGCGCGCCGAGAGCAATAATAAAGAACATCACTTTATTCAAACGCTTGAGCGATACTTTCCAGCCCAGACGTTCAAACAAGGCCGGAGCAAATTCCAGCGCCATGATACCGATATAGATGGTCATACAGACCGCCGTTTCAAACAGTACCGAGTTCACGTTGAAGTGACCCGGAATGTAGAAATACGGCAGGTTCCAATAACGACCAACGTCAATGGTGATCGACAAACCACCCAGCGAGTAACCAAACAGGCTTGCCAGCAACGCCGGACGTACCAGCGGATGGTATTGCCCTCTGTTGAAAACATACACCGCCCACGCCAGCGCCCAACCACCACACGCGAAACCAGTACCGATCAACAGGTCAAACGCGATCCATACGCCCCACGGGAAACCGCCGTTCAGATCGGAAACTGACCCCAATCCGAAGACCAGACGTTTTACGATCAGGAGCATACACAGGACGATTAACGGCCCAAAAATAATGACCGGTTTGCTGATTATTCTTCCGCCCAGCGGTTTAGGATCATGACTCATGATCGTCTCCTCCATCGTGATGGTCGTTTTTCGTATTACGACGAACCAGCACGGTTAAGCCCGCCAGCGCAGCCAGGGGTAAAATCATGCCCTTATACAGGGAATGTTGAACATGTTCGGAACGCGCACCGGTTGAAAGGTCATCCAGTTTTGGCAGATCCAAATCCTCGTAAGGAACACCCGTCAGCACCATAACCTGCGTACCACCGCCTTCCTTTTCACCGTACAGGTGCGGATAGTACTTCGGTACCGTATGCAAATAGGTATCACCAGCGCTCACTGTCTGACGCGGATAGTGGTATTCGCTGCCAGGCTTCAGGGCGAGACGTTTTTTTGCCTCAGCCATCAGCTCTTCACGCGTACCAAAAATCACGGCACCGGCAGGACACACTTCAACACACCCCGGTAACCCCCCTTTGTCCAGACGTTCAACGCCTTTCTGGTTACACAGTTCACATTTATGAAGCGCACCAAACGGGTTGTTGTAGTCGTATTTAGGGACGTTGTACGGGCAGGCAACCATGCAATAGCGGCAACCAGTACAGACATCTTTGTCATAGTGGACGATGCCGGTTTTCGGGTCTTTCTTCAGCGCGGAAACCGGGCAAACGGAGACGCAGTTTGGATCGACACAGTGCATGCACTGTTTCTTAATATATGCGTAGCCGTTCTCTTCCTGGTCTTTGTTAACACCTGTTCCGCTACGCCACACCTGGATGATGTTGTTGGTGTACGGTGACAGTTTGTCGTTGTTCGACCAGGTCTGCTCGCCTTCCGGGTTACGTGCCGGGAAGTTGATATCCTGACACTTGGTAACGCAGGCCTGGCAGCCTACGCACAGCGTCGAATCATAGAGCATCCCAAGTGAACCCGGGATCGGCGGACGGTTTTCTGCAGCCGCATGACTGATGGACGGCGCAGCGCCCAACAGCAATGCCCCGCTGGAGGCTGCTTTAATAAAGTTACGTCTGTTCACGGTTATTCTCCCCGTGAGTCAGCGTTATCTTTCTTCTGCTGACGCCCCAATTCACGTACCGCCATCACGCTGACGCCGGCAACCAGTCCTACTACGCCGCCAAGCAGCCCAATAGCCCCAGCTGAAATGTTGCCGCCTTCTTTCATGTTGACATCAGGCTTCTCTGAACGCGGGGTTTGGTTTTCCACATGGGCGAGTTGGTGAATGCCTTTATGGAAACCGACACCTTCTTCGTTACAGCCGTAGCAAGGGTGACCGATCGCCACCGGCCACACGCCGCCAACATCGCAGAATTGCAATGTTGAGCAGTTGCCGTACGTTTCTGGCCCTTTACAGCCCAGATGATAGAGGCACCAACCTTCACGGTGGCCTTCATCGCCGAACTCTTTAGCAAAACGACCGGCATCAAAGTGCGGGCGACGTTCGCAGTGTTCGTGAATCAAACGACCGTAAGCAAATGTCGGACGGTTTTTGGTATCCAGCTTCGGCGGCTTACCGTAAGTGATGATATGCGCGACCGTGGCGAGGAAGTTATGTGGGTTAGGCGGACAGCCTGGGATGTTGATGATGGTTTTGCCTGGCAGAACTTCTTGCAAGCCGACTGCACCTGTTGGGTTCACACCAGCGGCAGCGACACCACCCCATGCGGCACAAGAGCCGATAGCGATGATAGCTGCTGCACCTTCGGCCGCTCTTCGGATGTGATCCACAATTGGCTCACCGGCAACCATGCAGTAAATACCATTATCTTTTAGTGGTATAGAACCATCTACCACCAGAACATATTGCCCTTTGTACTTCTCGAGAGCGTTATGTTTGTTCTCTTCGACCTGGTGGCCAAAGGCGGCAGAGAGTACCTCATGGTATTCCAGAGAGATGGTCTCCAGAACGAGGTTTTCCACTGTAGGGTGTGTCGCACGAAGCAGCGATTCAGTACAACCCGTACACTCCTGAGCACCAATCCAGATAACCGGTGGGCGCTGAGGACGAGAAACTGATTCGGCCATTTCTGCGGCGGCTTTGCTACTGAGCCCCATGGTAGCGGCCAGTGCTGCACAAAGCTTCATGAAATCACGGCGATTGATGCCGTTCGAATTGATGAGAGAATTATCTCCAGTCATTTTATTGTTATTCCGTTGCGAAGACCTGGCTTTTATTTTGCACCATTCGCATGTTGCTTATTGCGATCGGCGCGCCATTACCACACTTTTTATATGGTTATGTGCATTATAATACTTCGGCGGAGCAACAAAACGAAGGCGTAGGTCAATAGTGTAATTAATTAAAGCAAGATAATACCCCTTTTGGATCAAGCTTCGAGCCGATAGCCGGCCATGAAAAACCGAATTGTTGTACTCGACTGGTTCTCTTTGAAGAAATCCATCACCATCTCTTTATCCAGTCCGTAACGGCGCGTCAGGATCCCCGCTTCCCACGCGCTGAGCTGTCGGTCACCCGTTTTTTCAAACATTCGATGTGAAAAACCCAGAACAAAACCGCGTTTATAATCTGAACAAAAATTCGCCGCTGAACGAGCACTGTCCGCACTTGAGGCGTTCAATCCGGCCATCAGGCCCTTACCAAAATGGTTGTCCATGCATAACCTCCAATCGCTATATAATAAATTATATAGCGATTTTTTAAGCAAAGGCCAGAGGTATCACGCACTTTTTTGTGCCAGATTAAAAGGATACCCACTCGTCCGTTTTAGGCGCTGCAGAGGTTCTGCTTTCTGCGGAAGGGGAAGCGGTATTTGTCGATGCATATTGCACATCGTTAGCTGAAAGCCGGAATTGCTGTACAGAGCGTTGCAGCTCTTCCGTTTGCCGTTCCAGCGCTACTGCCGCAGCGGATACTTGTTCTACCAATGCGGCATTCTGTTGCGTCACGCTGTCCATCTGAGTGATCGCAACGCTGACCTGCGAGATACCTTTATTCTGTTCTTCAGAAGCAGAGGCAATTTGTTTCATGATGACGGTCACTTCGGTCGCGCCGCGCAGAATCGCTTCCATCGTTAACCCGGTCTCTTTGACCAGTCGAGCCCCCTGGTCGACACGACGCGACGATTCACCGATTAATGTCTCAATCTCTTTTGCCGCGCCAGCGCTACGACTGGCGAGATTACGTACCTCCCCCGCCACCACGGCAAAACCACGTCCCTGTTCACCAGCCCTGGCCGCCTCAACGGCGGCGTTAAGCGCCAGAATGTTGGTCTGGAAAGCAATGCTATTAATGACGGAGGTAATTTCTGCGATCTGTTTAGAACTGGCAGCAATACCGTCCATGGTGTCGACCACTTCAGAAACCAATTTGCTGCCTTTACCTGCTGTTTCTGTTGCGGTATCGGCAAGCTGGCTGGCCTCACGCGCATTTTCGGCGTTAAGTTTTACCGTTGCGGTTAGCTCTTCCATGCTGGCTGCTGTCTCTTCCAGCGCTGCCGCCTGCTCTTCAGTACGGGAAGAGAGATCGTTATTGCCGGTAGAAATTTCCGTAGCGCCTCGCCAGATGTTGTCACTGCCTGAACGAATCGTACTTACGGCCTCACGCAGGCTATCCTGCATTGCGCACAATAAAGGGACCAGTTGGCCTACACAGTTCCGGCCGAATTCTTCAATCGGCTGGCTGAGATCGCCCTGGGCAATCTGGCGGAACTGCTGGCGAATACGGCCGAGAGGTTTCACCATCATGGTAACGAGGTAACGATCGGTGAAGAAAAGGAGGGCAATCCCGAGGATAACGGCAGTAATAATCAGTGTCCGAATGATCGACGTTTTACCGTCTACCATAATGCGCGTCGCATCAAGTCTCTTTCCGGCTGTGGTATTAAACCGTTCAGCGCTGGCACCAAATTCACGGCTCAGTGCGGGCGTAATCGTGCTGGCATGTTCCGAAAACGCCGTCAGCGAGCCCTGCTGCGCCAGCTGCATTTGCGGTATCACGCCTTTATCCAGCAAAGCTTGCCACTTGGCCAGCACTGCTGCTGAAATTTCCGGGTCCATCGGCCCCGGAGATAATGTTTTCATCTCCTGGAGCTTTTGGCTCAGATTATCCAGCGATTGCTGGGCAGGTGTAAAATCAGGCGTTCCACCACCAATTTTGACATCCACTGCACGGCTCAGGCGTGTCACAAAGCGAAAGTACTGATCGTTACCCTGACTCAACACCGTCATCTGTTTGACGAGATGGCGATCAATATCATTCCCTTCTGATATTTTTGATAAAGCATGAAGACTGAATAAACCCACGCCCGACCAGAGCAGGCAAAAAAGTCCAAGTATTGCCAGCATGACAATACGAATAGTGAAGTTTTTCAGCAAATACATAATAATTTCCTTGCCATTGATGAGGAATTCGCCATCAGGCGATACTTCCCCTTGTTATCGGCAGGCAATGAAGAAGATATAATACGTTCTTTATTTTTTTACTTTTTTAAGTCTATCTATTATCCCTGCTGGTCATATC
>NZ_JANEWL010000106.1:0-15324 GCF_028069815.1 Citrobacter sp. Awk 2 | reverse complement strand
CCTTTTCACTCTTTATTTAAGATAAATTGCGATATATACCTGTATGGATATCAGTTTAACGGGCATATAAAAAGATAAAAACTACCTCGGTTGGTAGTTTTTCAGGGTAGCCGACTTTTGGGTCTGCCAGGACCAAGCAAAATGGCCAGTTTGCTGCCGCCGGTGGTGGTTTCCATCCAGATTTTACACACGCTGGTTAATGGGACGGAGAGCAACATGCCCACGGGACCGAGCAGCCATCCCCACACCAACAGGGAAAGGAAAACGATCAGCGTCGACAATCCCAGGCGATGCCCCATCATACGTGGCTCAAGGATATTGCCAATCACCATATGCACCACCAGAAACAGCGCGCCGACCAGCACGCACTCGTACAGGCCATTGAACAGCAACGCCTGAATCATAGGCGGCACGGCGGAAATAACCGAGCCTATATTGGGCACATAATTGAGCAGGAAGGCCAGCACGCCCCACATCAGAGCAAATTGAATGCCCATTAGCGCCAACCCCAGCCAGACGATGGCACCAGTCCATAAGCTGAGTAACGTTTTCAGTGCCAGATAGTGAGATACGCCCTTTAATGCCCGATGCAGCCCCGCAATATGGATCTGCGGATTGTTCAGCGCAAAGCGCATTTTGTAGGGGACGTGACGTACCTCAAACAGCATAAAGACCACCGTCATCACCAGCAGAACGACGCTGGCCATCGCACCGGAAAGGCTGGTCATCAGCGTGGTTGTGAAGGTCATGAGTTTGTCGGAATCGATACGTTGCAGGATGCGCTCTGGTGACATATGCAAATTCAGAAACGGCACCATCTCTTGCAGATACAGGACTTTGCGCGTCAGCTCCTTATTGTACTTGGGCAGCATGGCCATGAATTCTGTGATTGACGACGCCAGAACGCCAACCAGTGCGGTAAGGACGATGAGCATCACGACGACCACCAGCGTAATGGCTACCGGGCGACGGATCCCCCGACGAATAAACCAGGTTACCAGGGGGTTCAACACAATGGCGAAAAACAGGGCCAGCAGTAGCTGCACAAGAATATCGGCTGCGGCGTGTATACCCGCGAGGATCACCACCAGCGCGGCCAGTTTAAGCAAAATGTGCAAACCTGTTTTGTCAGGCTGGATGGTCGTCATGTCTTCTTCCTGTGTGCATTTTTGCATTAAGTGTAGCGGCTGGCTTACTGCCGATATTCCTAATCTGGTTACTGATTTCTGGGCTGCAACATGGTAGAAATGAAACACTGTTGTGAATATGTGGTGACCCTCCATGCCCGAACCCGTCGCTGAACCGACGCTGAGCGGATTGCGCCTCAATCTGCGCATTGTCTCCGTGGTGATGTTTAACTTCGCCAGCTATCTGACCATCGGCCTCCCGCTCGCGGTTTTGCCGGGTTATGTCCATGATGTTATGGGATTTAGTGCCTTCTGGGCCGGGCTGGTTATCAGTCTGCAATACTTCGCGACGTTGTTGAGCCGCCCTCATGCCGGTCGCTATGCCGATTTGCTGGGGCCGAAAAAGATTGTGGTATTTGGACTGTGCGGCTGTTTTTTAAGTGGTCTGGGCTATTTGCTGGCAGGGAGCGCTCATGGTTGGCCGCTGGCCAGTTTATTACTGCTGTGCCTGGGGCGCGTTATTCTGGGCATCGGGCAAAGCTTTGCCGGGACCGGCTCTACATTGTGGGGCGTTGGGGTGGTTGGCTCAATGCACATTGGACGGGTGATTTCATGGAACGGTATTGTCACCTATGGGGCGATGGCGATCGGTGCGCCGTTGGGGGTGCTGTGCTACGCCTGGGGTGGCTTACAGGGGCTGGCGCTGACCGTGATGGCCGTGGCGCTGCTGGCAATATTGCTGGCGCTGCCGCGTCCGGCAGTGAAAGCCAGTAAAGGCAAACCGTTACCGTTTCGCGCGGTGCTTGGACGAGTCTGGCCGTACGGTATGGCACTGGCGTTGGCCTCTGCCGGCTTTGGGGTGATCGCCACGTTTATTACCCTGTTTTACGACGCGAAAGGCTGGGACGGCGCGGCATTCGCGCTGACGCTATTTAGCTGCACGTTTGTCGGTACTCGTCTGCTATTCCCAAATGGCATCAACCGATTAGGTGGGCTGAATGTCGCGATGATCTGCTTTAGCGTCGAAATTGTTGGGCTGTTGCTGGTCGGGATGGCTTCCATGCCGTGGATGGCGAAAATGGGCGTGCTACTGGCCGGCGCAGGGTTTTCGTTGGTCTTCCCGGCGCTGGGTGTGGTAGCGGTAAAAGCGGTCCCGCAGCAGAATCAGGGCGCGGCACTGGCGACTTATACGGTATTTATGGATTTGTCGCTGGGTGTCACCGGGCCTTTGGCGGGACTGGTGATGACGTGGGCGGGTGTACCGGTTATCTATCTGGCGGCCGCAGGGCTGGTGGCGGTGGCGTTATTGCTGACATGGCGGTTAAAAAAACGGCCTCAGGTGGTGTCACCGGAGGCCGCATCATCGTCTTAACGATTACTGGATAACCAGCGTGTTAATGATGTTTTCTGCCGTGGTCTGTGCTTTCTGTTGATCATCAGCTGGCAGCGTGATTTGCAGGGTCAGCAGTTGGTTGTCCACTTTGCCCAACACCACGGAGGAGTAGGCAGTCTGGCCTTTCGCTGAAATGATGCTGTCTAACTGCTGAAGCGTGTGGCCTTTCAGCTCAATTGACTTGTTAGTGACCACCTGCAGTTGCGGGTCACGGCTACGCTGCTGATCTTCCAGACGTTTTGCCAGTACAGGCAGTGCTTCACTGGTATCGTCACCGACAATCACAATCACCGCTTTCTGGCCGGTTGCGTCAGAATAAACGTGCATGTTGTTGGCCTGAGTGCCCAGCTTGCCGCTCTGATCGGTCATGTCTGCCGGCAGGGAAAAACTGAGTTTGCCGTCGAGCAGGTTAACCGGTTGTCCGGCGGCGCTGCTTTGTGCGGCAGCACCCTCTGCTGGCGCTTTTGTATCGCTATTATCACAGGCCGCAAGCCCCATAACCAGCAGGCCAATACCGACATATTTAACCAGATTGCGCATTGACTTCTTCCTTTCGATAAACGGCCATAACGGCTCATTCGTCCATCTTATCACAACTCGGAAAATGAACCTTTAACTCGTCTGCAATGCAGAGATTTCAGATTTATCTGCCAGCCTTTTCAGCAACATATTCAGCAACACGCCATACATCGGCAGGAAGAAAATAATGCTGATCAGCACTTTGAAGCAGTAATCGACAAGCGCGATTTCCATCCAGTGCTCGGCCATAAAGGCATCCGGGCTGCGCCAGAAGGCGATAAAGAAGAACGCCAGCGTATCGCTGATGTTGCCAAACAGCGTTGAGGCCGTAGGCGCGAGCCACCAGCGACGGTTCTGACGCAGGCGGTTAAAGACGTGCACATCCAGAATTTGTCCCAGCGCGTAAGCCATAAAACTGGCGGCAGCGATACGGGCGACAAACAGGTTAAAGTGCAGCAGTGCATCAAAACCTTGCCAGGAGCCCATATAGAACAGTGAAGACACGCCATAGGAGATCAGCAACGCAGGAACCATCACGGCAAAGATGATGCGTCTTGCCAGCGGTGCGCCAAAGATACGCACGGTCAGATCGGTCGCGAGGAAAATAAACGGAAAGCTAAACGCGCCCCAGGTGGTATGAAAACCAAAGATGGAGATCGGAAGCTGCACCAGATAGTTGCTGGAGGTGATCACCAGCAGATGAAATAGCGATAGCCAGAACAACGCTTTTACGCGCTGATTTTGTGTAAACGGAGTCATATTGTGACCTTTTTGTTGGATGGGGTGAGGGAACCCAATAAAAAACCGTCGCATGATACTGCTTTAAAAACACATTGCAATGGTTGTTTTTCACGCAATCGTTAACCTGATTGGCTTACGCCACAACAGAGCGTAAAATAACGCCGTTTTTGTATGAATGAGACTACGATGAGCGATCTGTTTACTTCTCCCGACCATACTCTTGATGCGCAGGGGCTGCGCTGCCCGGAGCCCGTCATGATGGTGCGTAAAACCGTGCGTGGTATGCAGGCCGGTGAGACGCTGCTGATTGTTGCAGACGATCCGGCAACAACCCGTGACATTCCCGGCTTCTGTACGTTTATGGAACATGAACTGGTGGCCAAAGAGACCGACTCTTTGCCATACCGCTATCTGGTGCGCAAAGGGCATTAAGCGATGCCGGATGGCGCTAACGCTTATCCGGCCTACAAGGGCGGTGTAACCTGTAGGCCGGATAAGCGAAGCGCCATCAGGCGAGAAACAGGCACTATCCTTTACGCAACAACCGCAGCGCGTTGGCGGTTACCAGCACCGTTGCCCCCGTATCTGCCAGTACTGCCAGCCATAATCCGGTTATCCCCAGCAGTGTGGTAACAAGGAAAATCCCTTTCAGACCCAACGCAATCGCAATATTTTGTCGAATATTGGCGTGGGTTGCGCGCGCCAGTTGAATCATTTGCACCAGACCACGAAGACGGTTATGTGTCAGGGCCGCATCGGCGGTTTCCAGTGCAACATCGGTTCCACTACCCATGGCAATACCGATGGTGGCGGCTTTCATCGCCGGCGCGTCGTTGATCCCATCGCCGACCATCGCCAGCGGTGACAGTTGGTTGAGCTGGGTAACAGACTGTACCTTATCTTCCGGTAATAGCCCCGCTTTGAATTCAAGCCCCAGTTCAGCGGCAATAGCGGCTGCCGCGCGAGGATTGTCGCCGGTCAGGATCACCCCTTTCACACCGAGCTGATTCAGCTCGGTGATGGCGGTACGGGCATCGTCGCGCAGTGTGTCCTGCAAGGCCAGTACGCCGAGTACGGCATCGTTACGCACGACCAGCACGACGGTTTGGCCTGCGCTTTCCAGTTCGCTTATCTGCCCGGCAAAGGCATCAGCAGGATGTTTGCCTGCCGCGCAAATCAGTATGCGCTCGCCGTTTACCTGTGCTTCAATCCCTGAGCCAACCAGCGCACGCTGTTCTGTCGCCAGTGGAATACTCAGTTCACGCGTTTGTGCTTCACGGACAATGGCCTGGGCCAGCGGATGCGTTGCACCTTGTTCAACGGCAGCTGCCAACGCCAGCAGTTCGGCTTCGTCTAGCCCACTTGCCGGATGAATCGCCGTGACGCGCGGTTTACCGACGGTCAGGGTGCCGGTTTTATCAAACGCGACCTGTGTGACTCTGCCCAACTGTTCCAGTGCGGCACCGCCTTTGATTAACGCCCCGCGACGCGCCGCTGCGGCTAATCCGGAAGTGATTGCGGCAGGGGTTGAAATAACCAGTGCGCACGGACAACCGATCAGCAGCAGCGTTAGCCCTTTATAAATCCATTCCTGCCAGGAAGCGGCAAACAGCAGCGGCGGTACGAGCGTGACCAGCAAGGCAATCGCCATGATGGCCGGGGTATAAATTCGGCTGAAACGGTCAATAAAGCGCTCAATGGGCGCGCGGCGTTCTTCCGCTTCTTCAATCAGCTTCAGAATGCGATCGATAGCGCTGGCACCCGGCTCGGAGAGCACTTCCAGCGTAACCAGACGGTCCACGCTGGTGGCGCCCGCCGGGACTTTCTCGCCGGTGGCGCGTTCAACCGGGATCGATTCGCCGGTCAGGGCGCTTTCATCAAAGCTGGCGAAACCGGAGATCAGCTTACCGTCGGCAGGTAAACGCCCACCTGCGGCAACTTCGATAACATCGCCAGGCTGGAGGGTATTGATTGCGACCTCTTCGCGCTCGCCATTACGCAGGCGCGTGGCGGTTTCCGGCTTCAGCGCCATCAATGCGCTAACGCCTTTGCGGGCCCGGCTGGCAGCCCATCCTTCCAGGCGCTCACCAATTAAAAACAACAGCAGTACCATGGCCGCTTCCGCCGTTGCACCGATAAACAATGCTCCGATGGCGGCGACGCTCATCAGCGTTTCAATGGCAAAGTAGCTACCGGTCTTCATCAGGCGCAGCGCCTGACGTGCAATGGGGTACAGACCCACCAGTGTGGTGGCGATAAAGGCTATCTGGCCGAAGGGGTGATTGAACTGCTCCAGTCCCCAACTGATGGCCATCATGATAATCAATGAAATCAGTGGCAGATTTTCTTTAAACCGTGATTCGGGGGCTTCTTCTGGCGCCTGCTCATCGCGCAGGGTGTAGCCGGCTTTCTGCACTGCGCTTTCAATTTGCTGGCGGACATCGGAACCGGCATCCACCACCAGTTTTTCGGTAGCGAACAGAACCTGAACCTGGTTAACGCCGCTGACCTGGCGGACCGCATTTTCGACTTTACGCGCACAGGCCGCGCAATCCATGCCCGCGACTTTCCAGGAATAGCGAGTACCTAATACGGTTGCAGAAACGGGTGGTGGGGTTGAGCAACTGCCTTCACAGCAGCAGTCATCAGCTTTCTGCGGTGCAGGCGCGAGCTTGAATGAAGAGAACTGTGGGGCTTTTTTGCCATTGGCCTCTGGTGTCGACATGGCATCCTCCGATTGATAATCATTTCGTATTAACCGGAGGATACACTCTGGAGTCGACTCCAGAGTCAAGGGTTTTTAAAGATACAGCGAACGAACAATCAGGAAATGCCCGGCGAAGTAGCAAGCCGCCGCAATCGCGTTGTCCGCGCGGAAGCGGTAACGGTAATGGCTCCCCAGCCAGACAATGTTGCCGATGAACAGGAGAGAGGCCCCCAAAAATGCGGACAGCGCCGGCGCGGTCGGGCGGAAGAACCACAGTTCGCCTGCCATCCAGACCATCATCAGAGTAATACCGACAAAGGTACATATGGCGATACGCAGTTCTTCCAGGCGCGTCCAGATCACGGCGATCAGCAACGCACCTAACACCAGCAGCACCAGCGGTAAAGGCCAGAAGAACGACAGCGTCATTTGGCTGGCGAAGTAAATGGTATACAGCAGGTGCGACAGGAAAAACGCGCCAATGGCGTACAACAGACGTTGACGTGGCAATAGCGTCAACGCATCACCCAGCAGCGAGGCAAGCAAGCCGGCCAGTACCAGGTAGCTGATGGCGTTAAACATTGGCGCCTGCCAGGCCAGCAGCAGCAGGAGCAATAACGTCAGGGGTTTAAAGACCCAGCGTTGCCAGGCGGGCCCACGATAGGAAGCATCCACGAACAACCATGCGGAAAGACAAACAGCGATAAACGACCAAAGCATCTTAGTTCCTTGAATTCGTTATTTTTTCGTAAGCGGGGTGCTTACGGCTCTATTGACCAGTGTAGAGTCCGATACCGCCAGATGACAACACCATAACAGGCAAGGTATGCTTATTTCCGCATTTTCTGATGGGTTAATAATATGAGTAAGCCACCGATTTTTTTTATTGTCATCATTGTCTTAATCGTTATTGCCGCGTCGTTTCGCTTTGTCCAGCAGCGGCGGGAAAAAGCGGAAAATGATGCTGCACCGTTGGTACAAAAGAGGGTGGTGGTGAGTAATAAGCGAGAAAAGCCGCTAAATGACCGGCGTTCACGTCAACAGGAAGTGACGCCAGCGGGCACCAGTATGCGCTATGAAGCCAGCTTCAAACCGCAAAGCGGCGGCCTGGAGCAGACGTTCCGTCTTGATGCCCAGCAGTATCATGCGTTAACGGTTGGCGACAAAGGCACGCTGAGCTACAAGGGTTCGCGTTTTGTTGATTTTACCCAACGAATGCCGGATGGCGGCTGATGCCTTATCCGGCCTACAAGTCCGTAGGCCCGGTAAACAGAGCGCCACCGGGCGAAGGGATCTCAATTTATTTCTTCAACTGATCTTTAATCTTCTTCTGCCAGACCAGCAGTTCAAATACGCCAAACAGAAAAATACGGATTTTCTCACCGTTGGTCATTTGCGGGCCATCTTTCGGCATGGTTGATTTCAGCAGCGCCAACTGCATGCCGTGCATCAGCACCATAAACACCAGCGCCACATTCACGAAGATATTGAGCGGACGTGGGAACGGTTGAAAAATATTCAGGAGCAGGAATGCCCAGACACACAGCATTAACAGACGTCCCAGATTAATCAGCATGTTGCTCTCCTTGTGCTTCACGTTGATACAGGCGATAAGCAACCTGCCCAGCCACTTTTTCGCGGTACAACGACCAGTTAACCGGAACCGCAGGCAGGCCGTTTTCGACTTCGCTTTCAACGTAAATATACGCTTCGTTTGCCAGCCAGCCGCGAGTTTCCAGAAGTGTTAATGTTTCTTCCAGTAATCCTTTGCGAAACGGTGGATCAACAAACACTACGTTATGCGGCGTACCCGTCTGGGCTAAAAACGTCAGGGTGTTGGTGTTGATGACGCGGGCATGTGTTGCCTTCAGCGTGGCGAGATTTTTTTGTAACTGCTGCGAAACCGCGCGATCCATCTCCAGAAGCGTGGCATCAGCCGCATAGCGGGAGAGTGCTTCCAGACCCAACGCGCCGCTTCCGGCAAAGCAATCAAGGCAACGGGCATCGACCATCACTGGGGCCAGCCAGTTAAACAGCGTTTCGCGTACACGGTCGGTCGTTGGGCGTAAACCCGGACTGTCCGGAACCGGGAGTTTACGGCCTCGCCATTGCCCGCCAATAATGCGGATCTGACCGCTGCCTGAGTGATTCGGTTTTTTCATTTCAATTATTGCTCAATCCGCTGCTGACGTGTCATTCCAGGCGGTGATGTGAGTTAAGTTAAGTGATAGACTATTTCATCATTTTTTTAGCTGCTATGTACATAGCGTTGACGCTGTGCCATGAAGCAACAGCGGGGGAGTGTAGTCGCAAATGGCGAAAGAGAAAAAACGTGGCTTTTTTTCCTGGCTGGGCTTTGGTCAAAAAGAGCAGGCACCGGAAAACGAGACAGAACTAAAAAACGAAGAACAACAACCGGTTACTGAAGAAGCTACCGTCGTTGATGAGCCGTCACGCGCGCAGGAAACGCATAGCGAGGCAGAAACTGAAGCCTTTGCAGCTGAAGTTGTTGACGTCACTGAACAGGTTGCGGAAATTGAAAAACTGCAGCCGGAAGAAGAACCTGTTGCTCAACAACAGCAACCGGTCGTTGAATCCATAGTGGAAACTCCGGCACCCGCGGCAGTGACCGAACACGAAGAATTACCGCTGCCGGAAGAGGTTAAAGCCGAAGACGTTTCACCAGAAGAGTGGCAGGCTGAAGCGGAAACCGTTGAAATTGTTGAGGCAGTTGAAGAAGAAGCTGAAAACGAGCCACAGCTAACTGATGAAGAGCTGGAAGCACAGGCGTTGGCAGCTGAAGCGGTGGAAGAAATTGCTGAAGATGCCGCGATTGTTGAGCCTGTTGAAGACACGCCAGCAGCAGAAGAGGCGGTGGTAGAAGACGCTGTGCAGGAGCAGGAAAAACCGACGAAAGAAGGTTTCTTTGCGCGCCTGAAGCGTAGCCTTCTGAAAACCAAAGAAAACCTCGGTTCCGGATTTATCAGTCTGTTCCGTGGTAAAAAGATCGACGATGATCTGTTTGAAGAGTTGGAAGAGCAACTGCTGATCGCCGATGTGGGCGTAGAAACGACCCGCAAGATCATTGCGAATCTGACGGAAGGCGCCAGCCGCAAGCAGCTCAAAGATGCAGAAGCGTTGTACGGCCTGCTGAAAGATGAGATGGGCGAGATTCTGGCTAAAGTTGATGAACCGCTGAATGTTGAGGGTAAAACGCCATTTGTTATCTTAATGGTTGGTGTTAACGGCGTGGGTAAAACCACCACCATTGGCAAGCTGGCGCGTCAGTTTGAGCAGCAGGGTAAATCAGTGATGTTGGCGGCGGGCGATACTTTCCGTGCCGCGGCGGTAGAGCAGTTGCAGGTCTGGGGTCAGCGTAACAATATTCCGGTGATTGCTCAGCATACCGGTGCGGATTCCGCCTCCGTTATCTTTGACGCCATTCAGGCGGCGAAGGCGCGTAATGTAGATGTGCTGATCGCTGATACCGCAGGGCGTTTGCAGAATAAATCGCACCTGATGGAAGAATTGAAAAAAATCGTTCGTGTGATGAAGAAGCTGGACGAAGATGCGCCGCATGAAGTTATGCTGACTATCGATGCCAGCACCGGGCAGAATGCGATAAGCCAGGCCAAACTGTTCCATGAAGCGGTGGGTTTAACCGGTATCACCCTGACCAAGCTGGACGGAACGGCGAAAGGTGGGGTCATTTTCTCGGTTGCCGATCAGTTTGGCATCCCTATCCGCTATATCGGTGTGGGCGAACGTATCGAGGATTTACGTCCGTTTAAAGCGGGCGATTTTATAGAGGCACTTTTTGCCCGAGAGGATTAACAATGATTCGCTTTGAACATGTCAGCAAGGCCTATCTCGGTGGGAGACAAGCGCTGCAGGGAGTCACATTCCATATGCAGCCTGGCGAGATGGCGTTTCTGACCGGCCACTCCGGCGCGGGTAAAAGTACCCTGCTGAAGCTGATCTGTGGAATTGAACGGCCCAGCGCCGGGAAGATCTACTTCAGCGGGCACGACATCAGCCGTTTGAAAAACCGTGAGGTGCCGTTTCTGCGTCGCCAGATCGGCATGATTTTTCAGGATCACCACCTGTTGATGGACAGAACCGTCTTCGACAACGTGGCAATCCCACTGATCATTGCGGGTGCCAGCGGTGACGATATTCGTCGTCGCGTGTCGGCGGCGCTGGATAAAGTCGGGCTGTTGGACAAAGCGAAAAACTTCCCGATTCAACTCTCCGGCGGTGAACAGCAGCGTGTGGGCATCGCCCGCGCGGTGGTGAACAAGCCTGCGGTACTGCTGGCGGATGAACCGACGGGGAACCTGGATGACGCGCTGTCAGAAGGGATCCTGCGTCTGTTCGAAGAGTTTAATCGCGTCGGGGTAACGGTATTAATGGCGACGCACGATATTGGGCTGATCTCCCGTCGTTCTTATCGCCAGCTTGTCCTGAGTGACGGACACTTGCACGGAGGCCTGGTGAATGAATAGACGCGATGCTATCAATCAAATCAAACAGTTCGGTGGACGACTGGATCGTTTCCGTAAATCGGGCGGTGCGCCAGGAGAGGGCGGTCGCAACGCGCCAAAACGTGCGAAAGCGTCGCCAAAACCGAACTCGCGTAAAACCAACGTCTTTAACGAGCAAGTGCGCTATGCGTTCCAGGGGGCGTTGCAGGACCTGAAAAGCAAGCCGCTGGCGACGTTCCTGACGGTGATGGTTATCGCTATCTCACTGACGTTGCCAAGTGTTTGTTACATGGTCTACAAGAACGTGAACCAGGCGGCAAGCCAGTATTACCCGTCCCCGCAGATCACCGTATATCTGCAAAAAACGCTGGATGATGATGCGGCGGCACGTGTGGTGGGGCAGTTACAGGCCGAGCAGGGCGTGGAGAAAGTGAATTACCTCTCCCGTGACGATGCGCTGGGCGAATTCCGTAACTGGTCCGGCTTTGGCGGCGCGCTGGATATGCTGGAAGAAAACCCACTTCCGGCCGTGGCGGTGGTGATTCCGAAACTGGATTTCCAGGGCACGGAATCACTGAACACGCTGCGTGATCGCATTGCACAAATCAACGGTATCGATGAAGTTCGCATGGATGACAGCTGGTTTGCGCGACTGGCGGCGTTAACGGGCCTGGTCGGTCGTGTGTCAGCGATGATTGGCGTGCTGATGGTTGCGGCGGTCTTCCTGGTCATCGGTAACAGTGTGCGTCTGAGCATTTTTGCGCGTCGCGATACCATTAACGTGCAGAAACTGATTGGTGCAACGGATGGATTTATCCTGCGTCCGTTCCTCTACGGCGGCGCGCTGCTCGGTTTTTCTGGCGCATTTCTTTCACTGATTTTGTCAGAAATTTTGGTGATGCGACTGTCGTCAGCGGTCACGGAAGTGGCGCAAATTTTCGGAACGAAGTTTGATATCAACGGCTTATCATTCGATGAGTGCCTGCTGCTCCTGCTGGTATGCTCAATGATTGGCTGGGTGGCAGCCTGGCTTGCCACGGTTCAACATTTACGCCACTTTACCCCCGATTAAAAAATCTCTGGTATAATCTTTCCCTGCACTGAGTAGTTCGCTCTGCAGGGAAAGAGCCCTGTTTTCTCTTCCCGGCGCATTCATCGTGATGTCACATTTTGTGCGTAATTTATACACATTACGACATGGAACTTGTGGATAAAATCACTGTCTGATAAAAGATTGAATGATATTCTCGTTGCTCATAAGCTCTGGCATGGTTGTTGCTATTGGTTTTTACCAACGCCAGATGACAAAGATTGAGAGGATTTGAATGACCAAAGAAATGCAAAATTTAGCTTTAGCCCCTGTTGGTAACCTGGAGTCTTACATCCGGGCTGCGAACGCGTGGCCGATGTTGTCGGCTGACGAGGAGCGGGCGCTGGCTGAAAAGCTGCATTACCAGGGCGATCTGGAAGCAGCTAAAACGCTGATCCTGTCTCACCTGCGCTTTGTTGTTCATGTTGCTCGTAACTACGCGGGCTATGGCCTGCCGCAGGCGGATCTGATTCAGGAAGGTAATATCGGCCTGATGAAAGCCGTGCGTCGATTCAACCCGGAAGTGGGTGTGCGCCTGGTTTCCTTCGCCGTGCACTGGATCAAAGCTGAGATCCACGAATACGTTCTGCGTAACTGGCGTATCGTGAAGGTCGCGACCACCAAAGCACAGCGTAAGCTGTTCTTTAACCTGCGCAAAACCAAGCAGCGTCTGGGCTGGTTTAATCAGGATGAAGTGGAAATGGTTGCCCGCGAGCTGGGCGTTTCCAGCAAAGACGTGCGCGAAATGGAATCCCGTATGGCGGCGCAGGACATGACGTTTGACATGTCTTCGGACGACGAGTCCGACAGCCAGCCGATGGCTCCGGTTCTGTATCTGCAGGATAAATCCTCCAACTTTGCTGATGGCATTGAAGAGGATAACTGGGAAGATCAGGCCGCGAACAAGCTGACTCACGCAATGGAAGGTCTGGACGAGCGTAGCCAGGATATTATCCGCGCCCGCTGGCTGGACGAAGACAACAAGTCTACGTTGCAGGAACTGGCCGATCGCTACGGCGTTTCCGCTGAACGTGTTCGTCAGCTTGAAAAGAACGCCATGAAAAAACTGCGCGCCGCAATCGAAGCGTAATTTTCACGAATGGCCAATCAACCCTCGAATGTGAATTCGGGGGTTTTTTTTAGGCCGGATAAGGCGTTTACGTCGCCATCCGGCAAAATGTTTGCCCGATGGCGCTTTGCTTATCGGACCTACGTCCTTTCCTTTCCTCCTCTCCCCCAATGCGAATTTGTTATCTGGATGTAAATTTAGCTATTCCAAAATAATAAAAATCGGGTATGTTTTAGCAGAGTATGCTGCTAAAGCACGGGTAGCTATCCAATAATCGATATAAAGTGCTGAACAACAACATCACAACACACGTAATAACCACAATAATGGGGATTGTCAGGATGAATATGAAGGGTAAAGCGTTATTGGCAGGATGTATCGCCCTGTCTTTGAGCAATATGGCCTTTGCTAAGGATATTAAAGTTGCCGTCGTCGGCGCGATGTCCGGCCCGGTGGCGCAGTATGGCGATCAGGAATTTACCGGCGCAGAACAGGCCATTGCAGATATCAACGCTAAGGGCGGCGTGAAGGGCGACAAACTGGTCATGGTGAAATATGACGATGCCTGTGACCCGAAACAAGCGGTAGCGGTTGCTAACAAAGTGGTCAACGACGGGATTAAATACGTTATCGGCCACCTGTGCTCATCGTCCACTCAACCTGCGTCAGATATCTATGAAGACGAAGGTATTCTGATGATCACCCCTGCGGCAACGGCACCGGAACTCACCGCGCGCGGCTATAAACTGGTGATGCGTACCACCGGCCTGGATTCCGATCAGGGCCCAACGGCCGCCAAATATATCGTTGAAAAAGTGAAACCGAAGCGTATTGCTATCGTTCACGACAAACAGCAGTACGGCGAAGGCCTGGCGCGGTCCGTGCAGGACAACCTCAAGAAAGCCAACGCTGACGTGGTGTTCTTCGACGGGATCACCGCCGGTGAGAAAGACTTCTCTACGCTGGTGGCGCGTCTGAAGAAAGAGAACATCGATTTTGTTTACTACGGCGGTTATCACCCGGAAATGGGCCAGATCCTGCGCCAGTCTCGTGCCGCAGGCCTGAAGACCCAGTTTATGGGGCCTGAAGGAGTCGCGAACGTGTCGCTGTCTAACATTGCGGGTGAATCGGCAGAAGGTTTGCTGGTGACTAAGCCGAAGAACTACGACCAGGTACCGGCGAACAAACCGATTGTGGATGCTATCAAAGCCAAGAAACAGGACCCAAGCGGTGCATTTGTGTGGACGACCTACGCCGCACTGCAGTCTTTGCAGGCCGGTCTGAACCAGTCTGACGATCCGGCTGAAATTGCCAAATACCTGAAAGCAAACTCAGTGGAAACCGTGATGGGGCCGCTGTCATGGGATGCGAAGGGCGACCTGAAAGGCTTCGAATTTGGCGTGTTTGATTGGCATGCTAATGGTACGGCGACTGATGCTAAATAATTGAGTGCCGGGTGGCGGCTTCGCCTTACCCGGCCTACAACGAGCACTTCGTAGGCCGGGTAAGCAAAGTGCCACCCGGCTTTCTTTTAGCGTTTCTCCCAGCCATCCGCCTGTGCTGTAAAGCCTAACGCCTGCATAAACGCGGCCATCACGCTGCGGTCTTCAACGCCAACATCCGCCATCCACCATGAACTCACGTCCGGGTTTTCGCGGAGAGTTTCTTCAACCAAATACTGCCCAACGCCACGACGACGGGTGATATCGCGTACGCGTAAGGAATCCAGCGCGCCTTGCGTACCGCTCAGGGTGACGCGTACTGCGCCAAGCAGGCGCTCGTTAAAGCGTGCGGCATAGATCCGGTGCGTTTCATCTACGCTTAATGATGAGGCGGAATATTCCGGCCAGATTTTGCCAAGATCGATGAGATCCTGAGCACTAAAGTTTTCTAAACGAACGATGGTCAGCTTCATTAACAGCATGTCCAAATCACAAAAGATGGAATCAGTGTACCGAAATAATTTACTCGGACGCTTTCTCTTTTTTATGCGATTAACCAGGTTAATCGTTTTGTGACAACAGCAATGGCAGTTTGAAACAGCAAAGATTGAAAAACAGGCAGAATAATACCCTGGAATGCAGCATTTTATTCGGCTCTTTGTACCGTTATTTTATGCTGACAAACGCACTTTTTTTTGTTTATCTATAGTGAAAAGCAGAATATTATCTTTTCTTAATCGACTGAAATATAG
>NZ_JANEWL010000105.1:0-15516 GCF_028069815.1 Citrobacter sp. Awk 2 | reverse complement strand
AAATTATTAATTTTTAACCTCACTCACATTTCATTACAATAAAACCCCGTTAACCAGCAAGAATAAAACCCATTGTTTATAAAAGAGTTTTAAAGTTTCCAGAACACACTAACAAACGCAAAAATAATAATAATAGTTATCAGTTAGCTTATTTATAAACTCACACGATAACGTAACCTTATTTCATGAAATATCCTTAAAACCCCAAACCTATTAATTCGTTTTATTTTAATCACGTTTATCTCAATTTTATTGCGGCCATCGCCGAGCATTGATAATCCCATTGCTGATTACCGCGCTATTTTTTGGTATTCTTAGATGAGCGCTAAATTGATCCCGGACATAACTGAACAATGAATGACGGCAAGCAGCAACCTGGTTTTCTCTTCCACGATTACGAGACCTTTGGTACCCATCCGGCACTGGACAGACCCGCGCAGTTTGCGGCCATCCGCACAGATAGCGATTTCAATATCATTGGCGATCCCGAAGTCTTTTACTGCAAGCCCGCCGACGACTATCTGCCACAACCTGAAGCGGTGCTGATAACCGGTATTACGCCGCAAGAAGCACGTGATAAGGGTGAGAACGAAGCCGCATTTGCTGCCCGCATCCATGCGCTGTTTACCGTGCCGAAAACGTGTATCCTCGGCTATAACAATGTGCGCTTCGATGATGAAGTGACACGTAATATCCTGTATCGCAATTTTTATGATCCCTACGCCTGGAGCTGGCAGAACGACAATTCTCGCTGGGATTTGCTGGATGTAATGCGCGCCTGCTATGCGCTACGACCGGAAGGGATCAACTGGCCAGAAAACGACGACGGGCTACCCAGTTTTCGCCTTGAGCATCTGACCCGCGCCAACGGAATTGAGCATGCTAATGCCCACGATGCGATGGCAGACGTGTATGCCACGATTGCCATGGCGCAACTCGTAAAGTCACGTCAACCTCGTCTGTTTGACTATCTTTACAGCCACCGTAATAAACACAAGCTGGCTGCGTTGATTGATGTCCCACAAATGAAGCCCTTAGTGCATGTATCTGGTATGTTCGGTGCATGGCGAGGTAACACCAGTTGGGTTGCCCCGCTCGCCTGGCATCCGGATAATCGTAATGCAGTTATTATGGTCGACTTAGCCGGTGATATCTCTCCCTTGCTTGAACTGGATAGCGACACCCTGCGCGAGCGTCTTTACACTGCCAAAGCCGATCTGGGAGATAACGCAGCGGTGCCGGTTAAACTGGTGCATATCAACAAATGTCCGGTTCTGGCACAGGCTAATACATTACGTCCGGAAGATGCCAATCGTCTCGGAATTAACCGCCAGCATTGCCTGGATAATCTTAAAGTCCTGCGTGAAAACCCGCAGGTGCGCGATAAAGTGGTGGCTATTTTTGCCGAAGCAGAACCCTTTGCGCCATCGGACAACGTAGATGCGCAGTTATACAACGGTTTTTTCAGCGATGCTGACCGTGCCGCAATGAAGATCGTTCTGGAAACCGAACCTCGCAATTTACCCGCGCTGGACATCACTTTCGTCGATAAGCGCATTGAAAAACTGCTGTTTAATTATCGCGCACGCAATTTCCCCGGAACACTGGATGAGGGGGAGCAGCAACGCTGGCTGGATCATCGTCGTCAGGTATTCACACCGGAGTTTTTGCAAAATTACGCGAATGAATTGCAGATGTTGAGTCAGCAATACGCTGACAACAAAGAGAAGCTGATGCTACTGAAATCGCTCTGGCAGTATGCACAAGAGATAGTCTGAAGATGAAATGCCCTCCGCCAGACGGCGGAGGGATCGTGTTTACGCTTTCTGCACCGTAATGCTCCAGGCGGCGTCACCCACCTGTTGATAATCAGTAATCACGTGCCCCTCTTCGGCGGCCCATTGCGGGATTGCCTCAGTTGCCTGGGTACAGTCAAACTCGATCACCAGTTCATCACCACTTGCCATTTCTGCCAGTGCCGCTTTTGCTTCAATCAGTGGAAACGGACAAACCTGCGTGACCACATCCAGTTTTTTAATTGCCATCATCAAATCCTTACGCTTAATTTGCCGCAGCAGCGGTTAGTTTTGCCTTACGCTGCGGTCTGATATACACAATCCATGACGCAGTCCAGACGCCGAGAATCATAAAGACCAGGCCAACCCATCCCTGCCAGGTCATCATCGCCGTCATAACCAGACCGTTGCCAATCGAACAGCCCCCCGCGATGCTGGCACCAAAGCCCATTAACAGACCGCCAAAACCGCTACGCAGCGTGGTGGGTGCGTCGGCCGCACGAACGCGAAATTCGCGACTGGCTTTCGCTGCAATAAATGAGCCGAGAAAAATGCCCAGCACCAGGAACACTCCCCAGTTAATAAACTTACTGTCGCCTGCGACAAGGAATTGCAAAATATTGGCGGTTGGTGACGTGATACCCAGGCCAAACATTCGTCCGGTTGCTTCGCTCAACGGCCATGCCAACAGCGCAATCAGCCCGATCAGAACCGCAGTAACAAATGGATGCCAGCGCTTCTCAAACAAAATATGCGCAAGGCCGGTACGACGAGGCGGTAGCGTAGCGACTTTCAATTTTGGTTTTCTCAGCTCTTTCGCCACCACCCACAATGTAACCGCCAGCAGAATAGCGATCAGTGGCCATACGGACAGGTTCAACGTATCGGCAATGGAGTTATGCTCAGTACTGTAGGTTTTCAACGCCTGATTCAGCCCACTCGCATGCGTAGAGCGCATCACCGCACTCATCACCATATAGGTAAACAGCGCAATCCAGCTACCGATAAGCCCTTCTCCTGCACGATACCAGGTTCCGGTAGCACACCCGCCCGCATACACAATTCCGATACCAAAGACATAGCCACCAACAACGGTTCCCAGCCATGGGAAGGTGCCGGCATCATAGCTGAGTACACCCGCCTGGATCAGCGCAAAGACACCCACGCTTTGCACAGAAATGGCTATCAGTAGCGCATAGAACATACGATTGTTTTTCGCAATATACATATCGCGAAAGCCGCCCGTCAGACAAAATCGTCCACGTTGCATGACAAAGCCAAGCAGCGCGCCACAGATGAGCCCGCTTAAGATCATTGAAAACATAAATTAATTAGCCAGAAGTATATTAGTCAGGAAATTATTCATGACTAACTGGTTAAGAACCAATAACCAAATTCTCTAATTTAGAACTAACGGTTATTAATACTGGCTGGAAATAAAGCACAGGAATAAAAAAACCGGAGAACATGTCTCCGGTTTTTTCGATATCAGATTAGGTGATTACGCGATATCTTCATCGTACTGCGGTACCGGGTTACGGAAACTCTTGGTCACACAAGCCAGGTAGATCAGGCCAATACCAGCCCAGATCAGCCCCAGAACCATAGAGCTCTCTTCCAGGTTCACCCACAGTGCACCCACGGTCAACGCACCGCACATCGGCAGGAACAGATACTGGAAGTGGTCTTTCAGCGTCTTGTTACGCTTCTCACGGATCCAGAACTGGGAGATTACCGACAGGTTAACGAAGGTAAACGCCACCAGCGCACCAAAGTTAATCAGCGCCGTCGCCATTACCAGGTCGAAGTTAATTGCCAGCAGGGCAATCGCGCCAACCAGGATGATGTTCATGGACGGAGTACGCCATTTAGGGTGTACATAACCGAAGAAACTTTTCGGGAATACACCGTCACGCCCCATCACGTACATCAGACGCGCTACGCCTGCATGCGCCGCCATCCCGGATGCCAATACGGTAATGGTGGAGAAAATCAGCGCGCCGACCTGGAAGAACTTACCGGCTACGTACAGCATGATTTCAGGCTGTGAAGCATCCGGGTCCTTGAAGCGAGAGATATCCGGGAAGTACAGCTGCAACAGATAGGTAGAAACAATAAAGATCAGGCCACCAATCAGTGCGGTCAGGAAAATTGCGCGCGGGATCACACGCTCAGCATCCTTGGTCTCTTCAGAGAGGTTGCTGATACCGTCGAAACCGGTGAACGAGAAGCACAGGATAGTAGCACCCGTGATCATTGGAATCACGTGCGCGTCACCTGACCAGAACGGACGGCTGCTCACCAGCGTACCCGCACCTTCCCCTTCGAACACGCCATAAACGACCATGCCGAGGATCACCGCAATCAACACGACCTGCAACAGCACGATCACGGTGTTGAAGTTCGCGACAGATTTGAGGCTGCGCAGGTTAAAAGCAGTCATAAAGGCCACCAGTGCTACCACGAACATCCATGACGGTATCGACGGCACCAGGGCTTCAAAATAGATTTTCGCCAACAGAATGTTGATCATCGGTGCGAACAGGTAGTCCAGCAGTGATGACCAACCCACCATAAAGCCAACGGTCGGGCTAATGGATTTCTGGGCGTAAGTGTAGGCAGAGCCTGCAGACGGATAGCGACGCACCAGTTTACCGTAGCTCAGTGCGGTAAAAAGGATGGCGATCAGTGCAAAGGCGTAAGCTGTCGGGACGTGACCATCGGTCATTCCTGATACGATACCGAATGTATCGAACAGCGTCATCGGCTGCATATAGGCAAGGCCCATCATGACAACCGGAACCAGCGTAAGCGTTTTACGTAATTCCACGCGAGAGGTGTTTGGAGTAGCGTTATGCGACATGGTTATCCTCCATTACGGCGGAAACCGTCGCGTAAGCAAAAAATTGCCCCATTTTTTGTTAATCCTCAGCGACAACAACTGTCGATTTTTAAGTAAGTATCTATCCGGTACGAAGCCCGGCCTCTTTTATGAATGATTGGTTTGATGCAAAAAAATAACCGACGCGTATTAAAACGTCGGTTAATCTCATTTTTTGCAAGCGGCGCATTGTGCACTAAATTAGGGCGAAATGACAAGAGAATGAGAGCCTTGTCAAAAAATATTTTTTCCTAACCGATTGATTTATCGACAACCGTTTTTACATAGACCCCCGCGATAGCACTATTTGCTAAAATTTCATCCCGCCACCATGCACTGGCTAATCCCGCGGTCTGCTCGTTCCAGCCAATCCACACGGGTTCAAACAGAATTTGCGCGACAACTTTCTTCTCAATCAGTGCCCCGCTGTCCAAAAATCGTTGTGCCAGATAGCGCGGAATATAACCACATCCCAGACCACTTATCTGCAGTTCCAGTTTGGTTTTGAAGTCAAAAACGGTGATGGCTTCCTGATCGTCGAGAAGCTGAGAAGCCGATACGTTCGCGGGATGCGCATTATCGCCGACCACAATGGCGCGAAAACGTTTGATCGTCCGGCGACTCAACGGTTCCGGCTCCTGCGCCAATGGATGATGGGGAGCAACAACAAAAGCCTGTTCAAGCACACCCAAGCGCGCAAAACCAAAGTCACTCGCTGTTGGTGGATCACGCATGGCACCCACAATGATATCGGCCCGGCCCTGAATCAGGGCATCCCAGGAGCCGCCCAGTACGCCATTGATAAATTTAAGACGCGTTACGCTGTGGTGTTGATAGAAAGATTCGATGAGCGGGGCAAGAAGAGAAAAGGGAAAGGTATCGTCTACGCCGATAACCAGTTCATTCTCCCAGCCTTCATGCAGTTTGATGGCCTGCTTTTCAAGTTCGCGCACGGTATGTAAGACCTCGCGTCCCTTTTCCAGCAGCATTTGTCCGGTACGAGTAAATTTGGCCCGGTGCCCACTGCGATCCAACAACTGAATATTAAGATCGCTTTCCAGTTTGTGGACGGTATAACTCAGCGCTGACGGCGTCTTAAACAATTTTGCTGACGCCGCCGCGAAACTCCCCTCTTTCTCTAACGCATCAAGAATAATCAGAACATCCAGCAGTGGTTTCATACTCGCCCCCTGGCGGTATACAGCGACACTCTGCTGATCTGTCACTCCATCGGCATCACCAGCGGATCGGGATACTGGTACTCAAACCCAAGCTCATTACAAATTCGGTTGCCATCAATGACTTTACCTTTACCGTTACCCACTCCGTCCCGGAAATCCGGTGGCTCCATCCCCAACAGACGAGCCATCTGAGGGTAGAACACATTGCGCGCCGGATGCATAGGCGCACATATATTATAGATGTGTCCCCCTTTAGGCGCTTGTAGCAGCAACGTGATAGCAGAAACCACGTCATCCAGATGCACCAGATTGACGCCATGCTGCCCATCAGGTGCAGTTTTACCCGCAAAAAAGCGACCGGGATGTCTGCCCGGTCCCACCAGGCCTGCCAGGCGCAGAATATCCACCGACGTTCCCGGCAGATTGTGCAGCCAGTCTTCGAGTTCTTTCAGGACACGACCACTTGCCGTGACCGGATTACGTGGTGTGCCCTCTTTCACCGTCCCCTGCACATCACCATAAACCGAGGTGGAGCTGGTAAAAATAATCCGTGGAATGCGATACGCCAGCGCACTGTCGACCAGTTCCTGCATTGCCTGCAAATAAAACGTCTCACCCGGGCCACTACGGCGTGCAGGTAGGGTGATGACCAGCGCATCCGCATCCATTAGCGCATCGAGATCGTCAGGTTCACAGACCAGTTCAGGCTCCAGGCGCAGCGAGTAGCTTTCAATACCGCTCATTCGGGCCGCTTCCACCCCATCCAATGTGGTTTTGCTGCCGGTAACCTGCCAACCCCTGGCTGCCAGAGACATGGCTAACGGCATGCCTAACCAACCTAATCCGACAATTGCGACCTTTTTCATGCCTTTTCTCCTGACTTTTGGCCTATAACCCAAGGCTACGCCAGCCCACGGTGGCTGACAATTCATAGTATCAATATGAAATGAATTAATGATCAAAAAAAGCCCTTGCTTTCCGTGGCTAAAGTGGTTTAGGTTAAAAGACATCAAATGAATAAGCATTCATCGAGAAAATTTATGACACGCGCTCAATTTAATCACCATCATCACCATCATCCTGACTAGTCTTTCAGGCGATGTGTGCTGGGAGACATTTAAATCTTCCAGCGGTGCATGAGCGTATGAGAAAGCCCCCGGAAGATTTCTTCCGGGGGCTTTTTTTTGTGCGTGACCCAAACCGATTCAGACAGGATAACGAGGAATAAAGAATGTTAGACAACACCCGCTTACGCATAGCTATGCAGAAATCAGGCCGTTTAAGCGATGACTCACGCGAATTGCTGGCCCGCTGTGGCATTAAAATTAATCTTCACACCCAGCGCCTGATTGCGATGGCAGAGAATATGCCTATCGATATTCTCCGCGTACGCGATGACGATATCCCGGGTCTGGTCATGGATGGCGTCGTTGATCTCGGCATCATCGGTGAAAACGTGCTGGAAGAAGAGCTGCTCAACCGCCGGGCACAGGGTGAAGATCCTCGTTACTTTACGTTACGTCGTCTGGACTTCGGCGGCTGTCGTCTTTCGCTGGCGACTCCGGTTGACGAAGCCTGGGACGGTCCGTCTGCACTGAACGGCAAACGTATCGCCACCTCTTACCCGCACCTGCTCAAACGCTATCTCGATCAGAAAGGTGTTTCGTTCAAATCCTGCTTGTTAAACGGGTCTGTCGAAGTTGCTCCCCGTGCTGGGCTTGCAGATGCAATCTGCGATCTGGTCTCCACCGGTGCAACGCTTGAGGCCAACGGCCTGCGTGAAGTGGAAGTCATTTACCGCTCCAAAGCCTGTCTGATTCAGCGTGACGGAGAAATGGCGGAAGCTAAACAACAACTGATTGATAAGCTGCTGACCCGTATTCAAGGGGTTATTCAGGCTCGCGAATCTAAATACATCATGATGCACGCGCCAAGTGAACGTCTGGACGACGTTATCGCCTTGCTGCCAGGCGCTGAACGCCCAACGATTTTGCCACTGGCCGGCGATCAGCAGCGCGTGGCAATGCACATGGTTAGCAGCGAAACCCTGTTCTGGGAAACGATGGAAAAACTGAAAGCGCTTGGTGCCAGTTCCATCCTGGTGCTGCCTATTGAGAAGATGATGGAGTAATTCCACTTATGCTGCCCGGTGGCGCTTCGCTTGCCGGGCCTACAAGACCCGTAGGCCGGATAAACAACGTGCCATCCGGCAAAAAAAGGAAGACGATTATGAGCTTTAATACCATCATCGACTGGAATAGCTGTACTGAAGAGCAGCAAAGTGAATTACTGATGCGCTCGGCAATCTCGGCGTCAGATAGCATCACCCGTACCGTGAGCGAAATTCTGTATAACGTAAAGTCGCGCGGTGACGCAGCGCTACGTGAATACAGCGCAAAGTTTGATAAAACTAACGTGAATGCGCTGAAAGTCAGTGCCGAAGAGATCGCCGCCGCCGGCGCACGTCTTGGCAATGACCTTAAACAGGCCATGGCTGTCGCCGTGAAAAACATCGAGACATTTCATAACGCGCAACAAGTGCCGGTAGTCGATATTGAAACGCAGCCCGGTGTACGCTGCCAGCAGGTTACCCGCCCGGTAAATTCTGTTGGACTGTACATTCCCGGGGGCTCCGCGCCACTCTTCTCAACAGTGTTAATGCTCGCCACCCCGGCCCGCATTGCCGGCTGTAAAAAAGTGGTGTTGTGCTCTCCGCCACCTATCGCCGATGAAATTCTGTATGCCGCGCAGCTCTGCGGCGTACAGGACGTGTTTAACGTTGGGGGCGCACAAGCGATTGCCGCGCTGGCATTTGGCAGCGAATCCGTGCCGAAAGTGGACAAAATTTTCGGTCCCGGTAATGCCTTTGTGACCGAAGCCAAGCGTCAGGTTAGTCAGCGTCTGGACGGTGCTGCCATCGATATGCCAGCAGGCCCGTCTGAAGTGCTGGTGATTGCCGACAGCGGCGCCACGCCGGATTTCGTTGCCTCTGACTTACTCTCTCAGGCCGAACACGGCCCCGATTCTCAAGTGATCCTGCTGACGCCGGATGCCGGTATGGCCAGCCAGGTTGCTGAAGCAGTAGAACGCCAGCTTGCCGCGCTGCCACGCGCTGAAACCGCGCGGCAGGCGTTAAGTGCCAGTCGTCTGATTGTCACCCGTTCTCTCGCGCAATGCGTAGCGATTTCTAATGCGTACGGCCCGGAGCACCTGATCATTCAGACCCGCAATGCTCGCGAACTGGTCGATGACATCACCAGTGCGGGCTCTGTCTTTCTCGGTGACTGGTCACCGGAATCTGCCGGTGACTATGCCTCCGGGACTAACCACGTGCTGCCTACCTACGGCTATACCGCAACCTGCTCAAGTCTTGGACTGGCCGATTTCCAGAAGCGGATGACCGTACAGGAATTATCGCCGCAAGGTTTCTCTGCCCTGGCCGCAACCATCGAAACGCTGGCCGCCGCTGAACGACTGACTGCCCACAAAAATGCCGTTACCCTGCGCGTTAACGCCCTGAAGGAGCAAGCATGAGCACTGACAACATTCTCAGCGTTACTGATTTAGCCCGTAAAAATGTCCGTGAGCTAACACCGTATCAATCTGCCCGCCGTCTGGGCGGAAATGGCGACGTCTGGCTCAATGCCAATGAGTTCCCCACCGCCGTTGAATTCCAGCTGACTCAGCAAACACTGAACCGTTATCCGGAGTGTCAGCCGAAGGCAGTGATCGAGAACTACGCGCAGTATGCAGGCGTTAAGCCAGAGCAGGTACTGGTCAGCCGTGGTGCTGATGAAGGTATCGAGTTGCTGGTCCGTGCTTTTTGCGAGCCGGGTAAAGAGGCGATTCTCTACTGCCCGCCAACCTATGGCATGTATAGCGTCAGTGCTGAAACCATTGGCGTTGAATGTCGTACCGTACCGACACTTGCCAACTGGCAACTGGATTTAGAGGGTATCGCTGACAAGCTCGATGGCGTGAAAGTGGTTTACGTTTGCAGTCCCAATAACCCGACGGGCCAGTTAATTAACCCGCAGGATCTGCGTTCACTGCTCGACATGACGCAGGGCAAAGCCATCGTGGTCGCCGATGAAGCGTATATCGAATTTTGCCCGCAGGCCACACTGGCAGGCTGGCTATCGGAATACCCAAACCTGGTGGTACTGCGCACCCTGTCTAAGGCGTTTGCCCTTGCCGGTTTGCGCTGCGGATTTACGCTAGCTAATGAAGACGTTATCAACCTGTTGTTGAAAGTGATCGCGCCTTACCCGCTCTCTACACCGGTGGCAGATATCGCTGCTCAGGCGCTAACGCCGCAAGGCATTTCCGCCATGCGCGAGCGCGTGGCGCAGATTCTACAAGAGCGTCAGTACCTGGTTGATAGCCTGAAAACCCTCCGCTGTGTAGAACAGGTTTTCGACTCTGAAACCAACTATGTTCTGGCGCGCTTCACAGCATCAAGTAGCGTATTTAAATCTTTGTGGGATCAGGGCATTATCTTACGAGACCAGAACAAACAACCTTCATTGAGCGGCTGCCTGCGTATTACTGTCGGAACCCGTGAAGAGAGCCAGCGCGTCATTGACGCCTTACGTGCGGAGCAAGTATGAGCCAGAAGTATCTTTTTATTGACCGTGATGGAACCCTGATTTCCGAGCCGCCCAGTGACTTTCAGGTTGATCGCTTCGACAAGCTTGCCTTTGAGCCGGAGGTTGTCCCGGTCTTGCTAAAACTGCAAAAAGCAGGTTTTAAGCTGGTGATGATCACCAACCAGGATGGACTGGGAACACAAAGCTTCCCGCAGGCGGATTTTGACGGTCCGCACAACCTGATGATGCAAATTTTCACCTCACAGGGCGTCATTTTTGATGAAGTACTGATCTGTCCGCACCTGCCGGCAGACGCATGTGATTGTCGTAAACCCAAAGTGAAGTTGGTCGAACAATACTTGATTGAACAGGCGCTGGATACCGCGAACAGCTACGTAATCGGCGATCGCGCAACCGACATTCAGCTGGCGGAAAACATGGGCATCACCGGGTTACGCTATCACCGCGACACGCTCAACTGGGCAATGATCGGTGAGCAGCTAACCAAACGGGATCGTTACGCCCACGTTGAGCGTAATACAAAAGAAACGCAGATTGACGTTAAAGTCTGGCTGGACCGCGAAGGCCGCAGCAAAATTAATACCGGCGTCGGCTTCTTTGACCACATGCTGGATCAAATCTCGACCCACGGTGGTTTTCGCATGGAGATAGCCGTCAAAGGCGATCTGTATATTGACGATCACCACACCGTTGAGGATACCGGGCTGGCGCTGGGTGAAGCCTTAAAACTGGCGTTGGGCGATAAACGAGGCATCAACCGTTTTGGCTTTGTGCTGCCGATGGACGAGTGCCTGGCACGCTGCGCCCTGGATATCTCCGGGCGTCCACACCTGGAGTACCGGGCTGAGTTTACCTACCAGCGCGTCGGCGATCTGAGTACGGAGATGATCGAACACTTCTTCCGTTCGCTCTCTTACACCATGGGTGTCACGTTACACCTTAAAACCAAAGGTAAAAATGACCACCACCGCGTGGAAAGTCTGTTCAAAGCCTTTGGCCGCACACTGCGCCAGGCTATTCGCGTAGAAGGCGACACGCTTCCTTCTTCAAAAGGGGTGCTGTGATGAACGTGGTGATCCTCGACACCGGCTGCGCCAACCTGAACTCGGTGAAATCTGCCGTCGCACGCCACGGCTATGATCCGGTGGTTAGCCGCGATGCGGATGTTGTGCTGCGTGCCGATAAACTGTTTCTGCCTGGTGTGGGTACCGCACAGGCGGCAATGGATCAGCTACACGAGCGTGAGCTGATTGAACTGATTAAAGCCTGCACACAACCTGTACTGGGGATTTGCTTAGGTATGCAGCTGCTTGGTCGGCGCAGTGAAGAAAGTAACGGTGTCTCCCTGCTGGGGATTATTGATCAAGACGTACCCAAAATGACCGATTTTGGTCTGCCGTTGCCGCATATGGGCTGGAACCGTGTCTATCCACAGGCCGGAAACCGCCTTTTCCAGGGCATTGAGGATGGGGCGTATTTCTATTTTGTACACAGCTACGCCATGCCGGTGAACCCATGGACTATTGCGCAATGCAACTACGGTGAGCCCTTCACCGCAGCGGTACAAAAGGATAATTTCTTTGGCGTGCAGTTCCACCCGGAGCGTTCAGGTGCCGCTGGCGCGAAGTTGCTGAAAAACTTTCTGGAGATGTAATGATAATTCCGGCATTAGATTTAATCGACGGCACGGTTGTGCGTCTTCATCAGGGCGATTACGCAACGCAGCGTGATTACGGTAACGATCCCCTGCCCCGTTTACAAAGCTATGCCGCACAAGGCGCAAAGGTGCTGCACCTGGTGGACCTGACCGGTGCAAAAGATCCGCAGAAACGGCAAATACCGCTGATTAAAACACTGGTGGCTGGCGTAAACGTACCGGTGCAGGTAGGGGGCGGCGTACGTACTGAAGAAGACGTCGCCACGCTGCTGGATGCGGGCGTTGCACGTGTGGTTGTCGGCTCGACGGCGGTAAAATCGCCCGAGCGTGTTAAAACCTGGTTCACGCGCTTTGGTGCTGACGCGCTGGTTCTGGCGCTGGATGTGCGGATCGACGAGCTCGGGAATAAACAGGTTGCGGTCAGCGGCTGGCAGGAAGACTCCGGCGTTTCACTGGAAGAACTGGTTGAGGCCTATTTACCCGTCGGTCTGAAGCACGTGCTGTGCACCGATATCTCCCGTGACGGCACGCTGGCTGGCTCAAACGTTGCACTGTACGAAGAAGTGTGTGCGAAATACCCCCAGGTGGCATTTCAGTCATCCGGCGGGATTGGTGGGATTGAAGATGTCGCCGCCCTGCGCGGAACCGGCGTTGGCGGCGTCATTGTGGGACGTGCTTTGCTGGAAGGTAAATTCACCGTTGAGGAGGCCATCCAATGCTGGCAAAACGCATAATCCCTTGCCTTGATGTTCGTGACGGGCAGGTTGTCAAAGGTGTTCAGTTCCGCAATCACGAGATTATTGGCGATATCGTTCCACTGGCAAAACGCTATGCCGATGAAGGCGCAGATGAGCTGGTTTTTTACGATATCACCGCATCGAGCGATGGTCGCGTGGTGGACAAAAGCTGGGTATCACGCGTGGCAGAAGTGATCGACATTCCGTTCTGTGTCGCCGGTGGAATTAAATCACCCGAGGATGCCGCAAAGATACTGTCTTTCGGCGCAGATAAAATTTCTATCAACTCCCCTGCTCTGGCTGACCCAACGTTGATCACCCGCCTGGCGGATCGCTTTGGCGTGCAGTGCATCGTGGTAGGTATCGACACCTGGCATGATGCACAAACCGGGAAGTATCACGTCAATCAGTACACCGGAGATGAAAACCGTACGCGCGTTACACAGTGGGAAACGATCGACTGGGTAAAAGAGGTGCAAAAACTGGGCGCGGGTGAAATCGTTCTTAATATGATGAACCAGGACGGCGTGCGTAACGGCTACGATCTTGAGCAATTGAAAAAAGTGCGCGAAGTTTGCCATGTTCCACTGATCGCTTCTGGCGGTGCAGGAACGATGGAGCACTTCCTTGATGCCTTCAGGGATGCAGATGTCGATGGTGCGCTTGCCGCCTCCGTTTTCCATAAGCAAATTATCAATATTGGCGAATTAAAAGCGTACCTGGCAACACAGGGCGTGGAGATCAGGATATGTTAACGAAGCAACAATGCCGCGAGCTGGACTGGGAAAAAACCGATGGAATGATGCCGGTCGTCGTACAACATGCGGTTTCCGGTGAAGTGTTGATGCTCGGGTATATGAACCCGGAAGCGCTGGATAAAACGATCGAAAGCGGGAAAGTAACCTTTTTCTCGCGTACTAAACAGCGCCTGTGGACCAAAGGTGAAACCTCTGGCAATTTTCTTAATGTCGTCAGCATTTCCGCTGATTGCGACAACGACACCCTGCTGGCGCTGGTTAACCCGATTGGGCCAACCTGTCACAAAGGCACTAGCAGCTGTTTTGGTGATTCCAGCCACCAATGGCTGTTCCTGTATCAACTGGAGCAACTCCTGGCTGAGCGCAAAACGGCAGATCCCGCCAGCTCCTATACCGCAAAATTGTACGCCAGCGGTACGAAGCGAATTGCCCAGAAAGTTGGAGAGGAAGGTGTTGAGACAGCACTGGCCGCGACCGTGCATGATCGTTTCGAGTTGACCAATGAGGCATCGGACCTGATGTATCACCTGCTGGTTCTGCTGCAGGACCAAGATCTCGATCTAACAACGGTGATTGAGAATTTACGCAAACGCCATCAATAATAGACTGATACCGGCATCATGCCGGTATCTTTATTTTGCAGAACCTTTAATCGTTACCGAATAAATCGCGGGTATACACTTTATCAGCGACATCCAACAGCTCTTCAGCCATCCGATTTGAGATAATAACATCGGCCTCACTTTTGAATTTAGCCAAATCACGTTCAACCCGCGAATGGAAAAAACTCTCTTCTGCCATTACCGGCTCATAAATTATGACCGGGATACCTTTCGCTTTAATGCGTTTCATGATGCCCTGAATAGACGAGGCTCTAAAATTATCCGAGCCGCTTTTCATAATCAGGCGATAGATACCGACAACTTTGGGTTTACGCGAAAGAATAGCATCAGCAATAAAATCTTTTCGTGTACGGTTAGCATCAACGATGGCTGAAATAATATTATTAGGTACAGATTGATAGTTGGCGAGTAATTGCTTCGTGTCTTTTGGCAGACAGTATCCACCATAACCGAATGAAGGGTTGTTGTAATGGTTCCCAATGCGCGGATCCAGACAAACCCCTTCGATGATCTGTCGTGCATTAAGCCCCAGGCTTTCTGCATAGCTATCAAGTTCATTAAAATAGGCAACCCGCATTGCCAGATAGGTATTTGCAAAAAGCTTAATGGCTTCAGCTTCAGTAGAATCGGTGAACAGCACCGAGATATCCTGCTTTATTGCCCCTTCCTGTAACAAGGCAGCAAAACGTTCAGCACGAGCAGACCGTTCGCCGATAACAATTCGTGATGGGTATAAGTTATCATACAGTGCCTTTCCTTCGCGCAGGAACTCAGGAGAAAAGATAATATTATCCGAGTTAAACTTCTGTCGCATAGTCTGAGTAAAACCAACAGGCACTGTTGATTTAATCACCATGAGCGCATCAGGATTTATTGCAATCACATCGCTGATAACTGATTCAACGCTGGAGGTATCAAAATAGTTTGTTTTCGGGTCGTAATCTGTCGGCGTTGCAATAATAACAAAATCTGCATTCTGGTAGGCGTCGTACTTGTCCAGCGTGGCTTTGAAATTTATATCGCTTGATTGTAGATACTGTTCAATTTCTTTATCGACTATCGGAGATATCCGATTATTTAGCATCTCGACACGTGAAGGGACAATGTCCAGAGCAATGACCTGATGATGTTGGGCGATAAGAAGACCATTTGACAGGCCAACATACCCAGTTCCGGAAATGGTGATTTTCATTCTATACGCTCAATATTAAGCCGATTATCAACCCCAATATTTTCGGCAGTTACAGTAAACAAAAAATACTAACTTATAAAA
>NZ_JANEWL010000104.1:0-15531 GCF_028069815.1 Citrobacter sp. Awk 2 | reverse complement strand
ATATAATTTTACATCTTGTTACATGTTTAACACTTGCTTTAAGATTTGTAATAGCTAGATTGAAATCAGTTGAAGTCCATTTGTTTTAATATTTTCACCCCTTTGGGTCGATATTTTATTTCTACGCAGCAGTGCAACATCTGTCAGTACTTCTGGTGCCTCTATTTTAGTAGAGACAGCTGTCAGGTGTGCGACTAAAAAGTGGAGTTTCATCATGTTTAATGAAGTCCATAGCATTCATGGTCATACATTATTGTTGATCACGAAACCTTCTTTGCAGGCAACTGCATTATTACAACATTTAAAACAATCACTGGTGCTAACCGGAAAACTACATAATATTCAACGTTCTCTGGATGATATTTCCTCCAGCTGCATTGTTTTACTGGATATGATGGAGGCAGATAAAAAACTGATCCATTACTGGCAAGATAATTTGAGCAGAAAAAACAACAATATAAAGACGTTATTGTTGAACACTCCTGATGACTACCCTTATCGGGATATCGAAAACTGGCCACATATCAATGGCGTGTTTTACGCAACTGAAGACGAACAGCGTGTCGTTAGCGGCTTGCAGGGTGTCTTACGCGGTGAATGTTACTTCACGCAAAAGCTTGCCAGTTATCTGATCACGCATTCTGGAAATTATCGTTATAACAGCACGGAGTCGGCGTTACTGACACACCGTGAAAAAGAAATACTTAATAAATTGCGTATCGGCGCCTCAAATATTGAAATCGCTCGCTCACTATTTATCAGTGAAAATACGGTAAAAACACATCTTTATAATCTTTTCAAAAAGATAGCTGTTAAAAATCGTACGCAGGCGGTCTCATGGGCCAATGATAACCTCAGGCGATAAAGCCATGAAACGCTATCTGACCTGGATTGTGGCAGCAAATTTATTCTTTGCTGTCGGGAATCTGCACGCGGCTACCAGCGTAGAGGTGGAGGTTCCCGGACTGTTAACTGATCACACTGTCTCTTCAATCGGGCATGATTTTTATCGTGCATTTAGTGACAAGTGGGAAAGTGAGTACACAGGAAATTTAACTATCAATGAAAGACCCAGTGCGCGTTGGGGAAGTTGGATCACCATAACGGTCAATCAGGACGTTATCTTCCAGACTTTTTTATTCCCCACGAAAAGAGACTTCGACAAAATTGTCGTCTTCGCATTGGCACAAACTGAGGAAGCATTAAATCGCCGGCAAATAGATCAAACACTATTAAGCACGAGCGATTTAGCGCGCGATGAATTCTAAAACATGATTTTGTCCGGAGGCTTTCATGCGTGTCAAACATGCAGTGGTTTTGCTCATGCTAATTTCACCATTAAGTTGGGCCGGAAACATGACGTTCCAGTTCCGAAACCCAAACTTTGGTGGCAACCCGAATAACGGGGCTTTTTTGTTGAACAGCGCTCAGGCGCAGAACTCCTATAAAGATCCGAGCTATAGCGATTACGGAATTGAAACCCCGTCAGCGCTGGATAACTTTACTCAGGCGATTCAGTCACAAATTCTCGGCGGCCTGCTCACCAACATTAATACCGGTAAGCCGGGAAGAATGGTGACCAATGATTTTATCATTGATATCGCTAACCGTGACGGGCAGCTGCAATTGAATGTTACCGACAGGAAATCGGGAAAAACATCGACGATCGAAGTGTCGGGTTTACAAACACAGTCAACCGATTTCTAAGCCATAGCCACGAAAGGAAAAAATCATGCAGCGCTTACTTATAATGGTTGCAGTATTTTTACTCAGCGGATGCTTAACGTCCCCACCGCAAGAAGCCGCTAAACCGACATTAATGCCTCGCGCCCAAAGTTACAAAGACTTGACGCATCTCCCGATGCCTACGGGTAAAATCTTTGTATCGGTTTACAATATCCAGGATGAAACGGGTCAGTTTAAACCTTATCCGGCAAGTAACTTCTCCACTGCCGTACCGCAAAGTGCCACGGCAATGTTGGTTACCGCACTGAAAGATTCGCGTTGGTTCATCCCGCTGGAGCGTCAGGGATTACAGAACTTACTGAACGAACGGAAAATCATCCGTGCGGCACAGGAAAACGGCACGGTTGCCATTAACAACCGAATTCCGCTGCAATCATTAACCGCGGCTAACGTAATGGTTGAAGGTTCAATCATCGGCTATGAAAGCAACGTTAAATCAGGTGGTGTCGGCGCGCGTTATTTCGGTATTGGTGCAGATACGCAATACCAACTCGATCAGATTGCGGTAAACCTGCGTGTGGTTAACGTCAGTACCGGTGAGATCCTTTCTTCGGTCAACACCAGTAAAACCATCCTGTCTTATGAAGTGCAGGCAGGGGTATTCCGTTTCATTGACTACCAACGGCTTCTGGAAGGGGAAATTGGTTATACCTCTAACGAACCGGTCATGCTTTGCCTGATGTCAGCCATTGAAACTGGCGTTATCTTCCTGATAAATGACGGTATCGATCGCGGCTTGTGGGATTTGCAGGATAAGAAACAAGTTGATAACGACATTCTGGTCAAATACCGCCATATGTCGGTACCTCCAGAGTCCTGATAATAAACCGAGAGAAAAAAGCGTGAGGGAAGCCTCACGCTTTTTTTATTTACTGGTCAGTGTGGATGAAGCCGGGTTTTCGCGACGTGATGCCAGCCACAGCCCACTGTTTTTCATCGCATAACCAAACACCAAGCCCAGCCCCAGAGAAGGCAGAACCAACTGCCAGTCTCCCTGCCCTGCAAATGTTGCACATGCCCCCATAAATGTGCCCGGGACAAATGAAAGCAACCATTGCTTTGCCTGGATACACATCATAAATGCGACAATTCCCGTTATGACATAACCAAGGATGTCCATATGCGGAGCAAGTGCACTACCATTAATAATCACCAACGCCCACACCACGCCGCTTAGCAGCGTACACGCCGAGATCCACAGCCCTTTCAGTCCACCTTGCGGGCAGGCAAAATAAGCCGTACAGCCCAGGAAGCCAGCCCAACTGAGTAAACCAAGAGAAACGGCCACCCATCCCCAGAGTCCGGAGAGAATGCCCGTTGTGATTGCAATAGAGAGAAGTATGTTCATGCCGCGCATCTTAGCAGAAAAACGGCATAGTAATGAGATCGTGCACACAATTTATGCAAGATGATAAATTGCGTTGCAGTATATAGTGATCTAAATCACATTTATTCGTCGGTATCTTCCTGCAATTCGTCCCACATTGCGCTAATGGCATCGCGCGTCAGCGGTGCCATAGTTCGCCAGAAAGCGGTATTCGCATGCGCCTCAACTTTACCAAGGAACGTGTCGCACCAGGGAAGCAGGTAGTCAACAAACAAGGTTTCCAGTGCTTCACTCTCATCTTCTGCTGACTGGTCTTCAAGCCAGGATGCCGCCAGCAACAAGGTACCAATATGATCGGCTGGTGTATCCGCCAGCGGCATTCCACGTGCTGAAAGGAATGCACGAACATCTGCTTCCTTCGCCCCTTCTACCCAAGCGCTACGATAAGGCGGCACGGAACACTCTTTCCCAACAAACAGCGCGTTGTAATCTGCAGCAAGCTGGGGCATATCACAGCTTTTCTGCAAACGGGCCAACAGCTCATCCTGTTCCAGTGGCCAGTTAGCAGACAGTTTACCTTCGCTAATCAGGGTAAACAGGGGAACCAGTAAAGGGTCCTGCGGTTGGCGGTAAAACAGCGAGCCCAGTACACGGCACAGGATAGAAAACTCGTTCATTGATATATTCCAGTTAGTAACAATTAAAGTTCAGCAAATTCCGCGATAGGCTCCATGCCCCGCGATTCCAGAAACGTCAACAAGCGTTTTGGTGAAACGTTCAGAATTCGGTCTTCCGGGAAGCCCACATCATCCAGAATCTTACGGCATTCACCGAACTCTCCCAACGTAAATGCGGTATGGGAATCTGAACCCAGGGCAACCCAGCCACCAGCGTCACGTACTGCAGCAGCGACAGCGCGACAGTTATCTTCACTGCCCTTACGCGAATGCAAAAATGAGGAATTATTGATTTCCAGTGCGACCTGATATTTTGCCGCCGCCTGTGCAATTGCGGTGATATCGACGGGATATTTGGGATTTCCTGGGTGGCTGATAATATGTACATTGCCACTCGCCATCGTGGCGATCATCGCCTGAGTATTGGTTTCTTTATCGTGAGGGGCAAAAACCGGCTCATGGAAGCCCGCAATAATCAAATCAAGTGAGTCAAACATCGGCCCTGAACAGTCGATCTCACCTTCAATATTCTTAATGTTTGCTTCTATCCCGCGCAGGATCCCCACGCCGTTCACCACGCGCGGCCAAATACGCATGTTAATAAAATGCCAGTGGTGTGGCGCATCCGCCATGTCCGGTCCATGATCGGTGATGGCAAACAGTTTGATACCTTTGCGATGGGCTTCAGCGATATAATCACTCAAAGTGCTGTAAGCGTGGGTGCTGGCAACGGTATGCATATGCAGGTCAACGGGATACATAACTCTCTCCTGTAGTCGTTTTCCGTCAAGGATAGCAGGTATCGCCGCCTTTAATACCCTAAATAATTCGGGGTGTATTGAGTCGAAACCCGGCGCGGGCCGGGTTGATATTGATATCAATAGCCCCGAACGCGATCGACCTGACCGGTAACCGCTTTTCCACTTTCCAGGTTCAGGATGGTACGAGAGATATAATCCACCGCTTCCGCCGGGCGCGTTACCGCTGCAATGTGCGGCGTCATAGCCACACGCGGGTGTTTCCACAATGGGCTGTCTTCGGGTAGCGGTTCTCGGCTATAGACATCCAGCATCGCACCTTTCAGTTTTCCGCTATCCAACGATGCCAGAAGATCGTCTTCATTGAGATGAACGCCACGCGCCAGGTTAAGCACATAGGCGCCATCCTGTAATTGATTCAACAGCCCGGCATTAATAATGCCCACCGTTTCTGCCGTATTGGGCAGAAGATTAATCAGCACACGCGTCTGGCTTAAAAACGCACTCAACTCTTCGGTGCCTGCAAAACTTTCCACACCAGGCCAAGATTTATGAGTACGGCTCCAACAGCGTAACGGGAAGCCCCATGCCTGCAGACTCTCTGCCACTTTAGCCCCTAATACACCAGCCCCCATGATTCCGATGGTAAATTCATCACGGGTAAACTCTTGCAACGGCTGCCACTTCGCCTGGGTTTTTAATGCCTGATAGTCATCAAAGCGGCGGAACCAGTGCAACACCTGACTCACCGCATACTCCTGCATTTGCAGACCCATACCGGTATCTTCCAGACGGAAAAGTGGAATCGAGGTATCCAGCATCTCCGGGTGCGCTTTTAGCTTACTGAGGATGGAGTCCACTCCGGCTCCTAATGCAAAGACGGCTTTCAATTTTCGTCCTGCCAGCATTTCAACCGGCGGATGCCAGACCAGCGCATAGTCGGCATGGGCGTTATCACCCGCTTTCCACTCGCGAACGTTAGCGCCAGGGATGGCTTTCGCCAGCGCCTTTAACCACCAGGCCGTATCAAATGTAGGGTGATAGAAAATTATTTCCATATTGTCTCCTGAATATTGTTATGCGGAACGTTCTCGCACTTATTATCATCATTTTCCGAGGGAATATCAGATTAGCAAATTTTAGGATGCTGGCAAAAAAAACAATTCCCGCTCATTTAAGCCCCATGTTGCTTGAAGTTTGTGTAAATGCACGTTTTTTTGAAAAAGTAGATTGACGCCGGGGCGGTATTTCCCCTACATTAGCGCCCGTTCCAGCAGTACAGGAACAACAATATGGTGAGGTGTCCGAGTGGCTGAAGGAGCACGCCTGGAAAGTGTGTATACGGCAACGTATCGGGGGTTCGAATCCCCCCCTCACCGCCATATTCGAGAAAGAGCTCGTACGCAAGTACGGGCTTTTTTTTCGCATGTTGCACATCTCCGGGGGGATGAGAAACCCCCGACCGGGGTTCGACTACTGGCGCAGCCAGTTGGACAGACCGGGAGCGCAGCGAACGGGCTGCCCCAAAGGGGCGAGCGAAGCGAGTCAATCCCCCCCTCACCGCCATATTCGAGAAAGAGCTCGTACGCAAGTACGGGCTTTTTTTTCGCATGCACATCTGCGAGGGGGATGAGAACCCCCCGACCGGGTTCGACTACTGGCGCAGCCAGTTGGACAGACCGGGAGCGCAGCGAACGGGCTGCCCCGCAGGGGCAAGCAAAGCGAGTCAATCCCCCCCATATCTCCCTCAGAACCCGTCTATGGGTCTTCGCTTTCAGTCAGTTCCTACGCCATAAACGCATTCCTGACATACACTAGTTAAAACGATAAAAGTGAGGTAACAGGATGATAGCATTCCCGGCCAGCTTACTGATCCTGAATGGGAAAAGTGCTGATAACCTTCCCCTGCGTGACGCTATTGCTCAACTTCGCAACGAAAGTGTCGAAATCCATGTTCGCGTGACCTGGGAAAAAGGTGACGCGCAACGTTACGTTGATGAAGCGCTACGATTGGGCGTGGCAACGGTGATTGCCGGCGGTGGTGACGGTACCATCAACGAAGTATCCACAGCGCTGATCCACTGCCAGGGGGAGAATGTTCCCGCACTCGGGATTTTGCCATTGGGAACGGCAAATGATTTTGCTACCAGCGTTGGCATTCCTGAAGCGCTGGACAAGGCATTAAAGCTGGCTATTGCCGGGAACTCGGTAGAGATTGATATGGCGCAGGTCAACGATAAAACCTGCTTTATCAATATGGCGACCGGAGGGTTCGGTACGCGGATCACCAGCGAAACACCGGAGAAACTCAAAGCCGCCCTGGGCGGTGTGTCGTACTTTATTCACGGGTTAATGCGCATGGATACGCTGAAGCCAGACAGCTGTGAAATTCGTGGCGAAAACTTTCACTGGCAGGGGGATGCGCTGGTGATTGGCATTGGCAATGGGCGTCAGGCCGGTGGCGGACAACAACTTTGCCCGACAGCGTTCATTAATGACGGTCTGCTGCAACTGCGAATCTTTACCGGTGAGGAACTGATTCCGGCACTGCTATCGGCGATAACTCAGTCCGAAGACAATCCGAATATCATCGATGGCGCATCATCATGGTTTGATATCCGTGCGCCACATGAAATTACCTTCAATCTGGATGGTGAACCGCTCAGCGGGCAAGAGTTTCATGTTGAAATCCTGCCCGCAGCCCTGCGTTGCAGGCTACCGCCGGGTTGCCCATTATTGCGCTAATCCGACGGTACTCTACTGACATCAGGCAATCGTGACTTTGTTATCCAGATAAACATCCTGCACGGCGTTAATCAGCTTCACGCCGTCAGCCATGGTTTTCTTGAACGCTTTACGTCCAAGAATTAACCCCATACCACCGGCTCGTTTATTAATCACCGCTGTACGCACCGCATCGCTGAGATCGGTTTCTCCACCAGCCGCACCCCCGGAGTTAATGAGTCCGGCGCGTCCCATATAGCAGTTCGCCAGTTGATAACGCACCAGATCAATCGGGTTATCACTGGTCAGCTTGGTATAGACACGATCATCGGTGTAGCCGAAGTTAACCGCTTTATACCCGCCGTTATTCTCTGCCATTTTCTGTTTAACGATATCCGCGCCGATAGTCGCCGCCAGATGGTTTGCCTGCCCGGTCAAATCAGCCGAAACATGATAATCCACACCGTCTTTCTTAAACGCAGAGTTGCGCAAATAGGCCCAAAGTACCGTCACCATGCCCAACTCATGGGCGCGCTCAAACGCTGCTGAAATCTCTTCAATCTGGCGGCGAGATTCCTCAGAACCGAAATATATGGTTGCCCCTACCGCAACCGCACCCATATTGAACGCCTGCTCTACGCTGGCATACAGCGTCTGGTCAAAGGTATTCGGATAGCTGAGCGTTTCATTGTGGTTAATTTTAACGAGGAACGGGATACGGTGTGCGTAGCGGCGGGAGACAGAAGCCAGCACACCGTAAGTCGATGCCACGCAGTTGCACCCTGCTTCGATAGCCAACTCCACAATATTCTTCGGATCAAAGTACAGCGGGTTAGCGGCAAACGAAGCCCCAGCAGAATGCTCTACCCCCTGATCCACCGGTAGGATCGACAGATACCCTGTCCCGGCAAGTCGCCCCGTGTTATACAGCGTCTGCATATTACGCAGCACGGCGGGTGGACGGTTATTGTCAACCATCACGCGGTCGACGTAATCATGTCCTGGTAGGTAAAGTTGGTCAGAAGGAATGGTCATACAACGATGCTGTAAGAGGTTGTCGGCATCTTTGCCAAGCAACTGCGCAATATCAGTCATAGCTATGCTCCCGTAAGTTCCGATTTGATATCGGAAGTGGATTGTCCTGACCCGCCTGGTTGCGGGCAGCAATAAGCCTGGTACTGACTGCGTATTTTTTCCATCTTTAGCGCACTTTTCAGCGATTTCCGCTGGCTCGATTCAGGCATCAAAAAATGATACAGCGGTCAAACTTAGACCACAAAGGTATTTAAAAGGTATTATCAGATGGTACTATCCAGCCGTACCTTACCTGTCATGAAGGATTTAAAGATGAAAACTACAGTTAAGCTGTCGTTCATGATGTTTGTGGAGTGGTTTATCTGGGGCGCCTGGTTTGTGCCGCTTTGGCTCTGGCTGAGTAAAAGCGGCTTTAGCGCCGGGGAGATCGGCTGGTCCTATGCCTGTACCGCCATTGCGGCGATCCTGTCGCCCATTCTGGTCGGTTCGATCACTGACCGCTTTTTCTCCGCGCAAAAAGTGCTGGCGGTGTTGATGTTCGTCGGCGCTATTCTGATGTACTTCGCCGCCCAGCAAACCACCTTCAGCGGATTCTTCCCGCTGTTACTGGCCTATTCGTTGACCTATATGCCGACGATTGCGCTGACCAACAGTATCGCCTTCGCCAACGTCCCGGATGTCGAACGTGATTTTCCACGCATTCGCGTAATGGGCACGATCGGCTGGATTGCATCCGGCCTGGCTTGTGGGTTCTTACCGCAAATGCTCGGCTATAACGACATTTCACCGACCAACATTCCGCTGCTCATTACAGCCGCAAGTTCAGCATTACTGGGCATCTTTGCTTTCTTTTTACCGGATACGCCGCCGAAAAGTACCGGCAAGATGGATTTCAAAGTCATGCTGGGTCTGGATGCGCTGATCCTGCTGCGTGATAAGAACTTCCTGGTCTTTTTCTTCTGCTCTTTTCTGTTCGCCATGCCGCTGGCGTTCTATTACATCTTCGCCAACGGCTACCTGACAGAAGTTGGGATGAAAAATGCGACCGGCTGGATGACGCTGGGCCAGTTCTCTGAAATTTTCTTCATGCTGGCACTGCCGTTCTTCACCAAACGCTTTGGCATTAAAAAGGTATTGTTGCTTGGTCTTATCACTGCCGCGATCCGTTACGGATTTTTTGTTTACGGCGGCGCGGAAGAATATTTCACCTACGCCCTGCTATTTCTCGGCATTCTGCTACATGGCGTTAGCTACGATTTCTACTACGTTACGGCCTACATCTATGTCGATAAAAAAGCGCCTGTGCACATGCGCACCGCTGCGCAGGGGTTAATCACGCTCTGCTGTCAGGGATTCGGCAGCCTGCTCGGCTACCGCCTGGGTGGGGTGATGATGGAGAAAATGTTTGCTTATAAAGAGCCGGTTAATGGCCTCACCTTTAACTGGGCTGGCATGTGGGGATTTGGCGCGATCATGATTGCCGTCATCGCCGTGCTGTTTATGATTTTCTTTCGCGAGTCAGACAAAGAAATCACCGCCATTAAGGTGGACGACCGCGATATCGCATTGCAACAAGGGGAAGTTAAATGAAAGCAGAACGTATTCTCGGTGCTCTTTATGGGCAGGCGTTAGGGGATGCGATGGGTATGCCGTCGGAACTGTGGCCACGAACCCGGGTAAAAGCTCACTTCGGTTGGATCGACCGTTTTTTGCCTGGTCCTGCGGAAAATAATGCCGCCTGCTATTTCAACCAGGCGGAGTTCACTGATGACACCTCCATGGCGCTGTGTCTGGCCGATGCCCTGCTCGAGTGCAACGGAGAGATTGTTCCGGACGTTATTGGCCGCAATATCCTCGCCTGGGCTGAACGTTTTGATGCTTTCAATAAAAACGTGCTGGGGCCCACCTCAAAGATTGCGCTCAACGCCATCCGCGACGGTAAGTCTGTTGCTGAGCTGGAAAACAACGGTGTCACCAATGGGGCTGCTATGCGTGTGTCGCCGTTGGGATGCCTGCTACCGACAGGGAATCTTGATGCGTTTATTGACGACATCGCGCTGGCCTCCAGCCCGACACATAAGTCGGATTTAGCGATTGCGGGCGCGGTGGTCATCGCCTGGGCGGTGTCTCGTGCTATCGACGGAAGAACATGGCCTGAGATTGTCGGGGCACTTCCCGCGATTGCCCTCCACGCTCAGCAAAAACGGATCACTACGTTTAGCGCATCGCTTGCAGCCCGCCTCGAACTGGCATTGAAAATCGTTCGCGAGGCCAACGGTGCGGAATCTGCCAGCGAGCAGCTGTATCAGGTGATTGGCGCCGGGACCAGCACCATCGAATCCGTGCCCTGCGCCATCGCGATGGTCGAACTGGCACAAACCGATCCTAACCGCTGTGCCGTACTGTGTGCGAACCTCGGCGGCGACACTGACACCATCGGGGCAATGGCAACCGCTATTTGTGGTGCGCTACACGGCGTAAGCGCGATTAATCCGACGTTAAAACAGGAACTGGATGCGGTGAATAAGCTCGATTTCACCCGCTATGCCAGTGCGCTAGTGCGACTGCGCGAGCAACGGGAGGCGCTATGAGTGCTACGCGTCTGCAAATGCTTCTCCCACAGTTGCACAGCCAGCAACCGGTAACGGTAGTCGGTGCGGCGGTTATTGATGTGATTGCCGATGCGTATGCACTTCCCTGGCGCGGCTGTGATATTGAGCTTAAGCAGCAGGGCGTGAACGTGGGCGGTTGTGCGCTCAACATTGCCGTCGCTCTGAAGCGTCTGGGCATCGAGGCCAGTAATGCTTTACCGCTGGGTCAGGGCGTGTGGGCCGATATAATCCGCAACCGTATGGCGAAAGAAGGATTGCACAGCCTGATCGACAATGCCGAAGGCGATAACGGCTGGTGTCTGGCATTGGTAGAGCCGGACGGTGAACGCACATTTATGTCCTTTAGCGGCGTCGAAAATCAGTGGAATGCTGACTGGCTGGCACAGCTGAATATCCCGCACGAGAGTTACGTCTACCTTTCCGGCTATCAGTTGGCCTCACCCTGTGGTGAATTGCTGGTACGGTGGCTGGAGAGTCTTACGACGGCTACACCATTCATCGATTTTGGTCCGCGAATTGGTGATATTCCCGATGCTCTGATGGCGCGGATCATGGCCTGCCGCCCGTTGGTGTCACTTAATCGTCAGGAGGCGGAAATTGCCGCCGAGCGGTTTGCATTAAGCCATGATGTAGAAGGTTTTGGCGCAGAATGGGTACAACGCTTCGCCGCGCCGGTAGTGGTACGTCACGATAAAGATGGGGCATGGTATTTTACTGAGCATTCATCCGGTTGCGTGCCCGCCTTTCCGACCACAGTCGTTGATACCATCGGTGCGGGAGACAGTCACGCAGGCGGTATGCTGGCCGGGCTGGCATCGGGCTGGTCGCTGGGCGATGCCGTCCTGCTTGGCAATGCGGTAGCATCCTGGGTGGTGGGTCACCGCGGCGGTGACTGCGCCCCCTCACGCGAGGCGTTACTCCTCGCACACAAAGACGTATAGGTCGCTTCGACAGTAACTGATACTGTATTCAATAGGCCGTTGCTGCTGGTCAAGCGCTACCTGCTTGATCACCAGTACCGGTACTTTGCTGTCCATCTGGATATGGGACTGGAACTCTGCGTCCGGCATCCGCGCACTGACGCGTGAGCGTGTACGCTGTGGAAAGATATGCTGGCTGCGTAAATACTCGTACAGTGAAACGCCAATGGCATCCACGTCATGGATAAGATGGGCGGGTACCCATGATTCTTCAATAGACACAGCATCTTCATCAACATAGCGAATGCGCTTAAGCAGGAAGACCTCGCTGCCGACAGCAATAGCTAACTGCTGAGCCACTTCTTCCGGGCAGGGCACCACGCGTTTATTCACCCACAGCGTATCCGGCTTTTTACCGCGCAACACCACCTGTTGTGAAAAACCGCGCGCTTCTTTGAGCGAATACTCGAAGATGTTATTGATTTGCGTCCCGTAGCCACGCGCACGCGTCACCACCCCCTCTTCTTCCAGCGCCTGCATCGCTTTTCGCACCGTAATGCGTGAAACGCCAGTCAACTGGCTGAGGTCGCGCTCGCCAGGCAGGATATTACCATGCTCCAGGATCCCACTGCGCACAGCGTTCTTAACCGTTTGAGCGAATTTCATATACAGCGGCGTGTTGTCCGCCGCTGAAATACGTTCATTCAGTTGCGCGATAAGCTGGGTATGCGCTTGTTCCATTTATCTTTTTCCTGGCAGCCGTTTCTGTAGCCAGTATACCATTTCTGCTCATCACCACCACGCGTGGAAATGATGCACCGGGCCAATCCCCTCGCCCACTTCCAGCGTATCCGCCTTCGCCAGCGCCGCAGAGAGCCACAACTTAGCCTCCTGTACCGTATCAGCCCAGTTAACATGACGTGGACGCAGTGCCGCCAGCGCCGCCGACAGCGTACAACCTGTTCCGTGCGTATTTTTGGTCACTACCCTTGGCGCGGTGAAACGCTGTTCGCCATCACGGGTAAAGAGCCAGTCAGGGCTTTGCGCATCATCCAGATGCCCCCCTTTCATTAACACCGCCTCACAGCCCAGCGCCCGCAGCGCCCGCCCCTGCTCTAACATTTCCTGCTCCGTTCGGGCATGCGATGCCCCGAGCAGCGCCGCCGCCTCCGGCAGATTAGGGGTAATAATCGACACTTGCGGTAACAGACGGGTACGCAGCGTTTCAACGGCAGAGGAAGACAACAGCGGATCGCCGCTTTTTGCCAGCATTACCGTATCCAGTACGACGTTTTGTACCCGGTGACGCTGTAAACGTTCGGCAACGGCTTCGACAATATCGGTTTCTGCCAGCATGCCGATTTTGGTGGTATCGATGCGCACATCGCTGAACACCGAGTCCAGTTGCGCCGCCACAAAATCGGGTTCAATCCGGTATACCGACTGTACTCCGCGCGTATTTTGCGCCACCAGTGCCGTGATGACTGAACAACCATAAGTGCCGAGTGCCGAAAATGTTTTTAAGTCGGCCTGAATTCCTGCGCCACCGCTCGGATCGGTTCCGGCAATGGTTAAGGCGTTAATCCGTTTCATGCTTGCTCCTGGGCGTTCAGGTTATAGAGGGCGTCGAGAAATGCCGGGACAAAACTGCCCGGTCCGGTCGATTGTTGCGTGGCAATTTGTCCGGCCTGTTTCATCCAGCTACAGGCGGAGGCGACGTTATCAAGCCGGTCACCGGGCAGTGCGCAACTGGCGGCGACTACCGCTGACAGTGCGCATCCGGTGCCCACTACCCGCGTCATCAGCGGATCGCCACCATGAATACCCACCGTCCGCTGACCATCAGTGACATAATCCACTTCGCCGGTAACCACGACAATGGTCCCAATCTGACGAGCCAGCGCCTTCGCTGCGGGAAGCGCAGCCAATGCGGTGTCGGTGGTATCCACCCCACGCCCACCGGCGTTCATCCCAGCCAGGGCGAGTATTTCTGACGCGTTGCCACGAATCGCAGCCGGGCGCAGCGCAAGTATGTCCAGACAAAAGCGACGACGAAAATCCAGTGCGCCAACGGCAACAGGATCCAGCGTCCAGGGGGTTTTCGCCTGCTGCGCCTGCTCAACGGCGGCACGCATCGCCGTGGCCCGTTCCCGAGTTAAGGTGCCGACATTAACCAGCAATGCACTGGCAATAGCGGCGAATTGGCTAGCTTCTTCAGGCTCGATCACCATCGCAGGCGATGCGCCCAGCGCCAGTAACGTATTGGCAGTAAAGCTTTGCACGACCTCATTGGTCATACAGTGTGTGAGCGGGGATAAGGTTCTAAATTGGTGCAAAATGTGAGCCGCGAGCGCGCGGCTGTGCAGGTCAGGCTGCATGGTTCAGCTCCTGCCCGCGCGAAGAAGGGACACGAGCAGTGTCAGACTTCCCTACGCTGGCATTATCCAGATCAGGTGGTACGGGTATTTCTCAGCCTTCACCAGAAGGGCACCCCGAGTCGTTGAAACACAAATATGATATTCAGGTTTCGGCAACAGGATACTGCCTGCGATTAACGATGTAAATTGGTGCGGAACAGGCTTTGGCGGTGAAACCGCTGGGTCACGGTTGCCGGATTTCTGCACTTTCATTTACACTTTTTACGAAATGACTGGAGTAATCACAAAATAGTGCTTGTCAGATGTCCTGTTAGCCAGGAATCATACAGGGCTAATTTTGATGACCCGAAGAGGTAGAGAGGATGGGTATGAAGAATAAAATGTTGCTGGGTGCACTTCTGCTTGCAAGCAGCGTCGTCTGGGCCGCACCAGCTGCAACAGCTGCCCCCACCGGTATCGATAAGTATGAACTGAGCAGCTTTATTGCTGACTTCACCCATTTCAAACCCGGTGACAAGGTTCCACCACTGTATCTCACCGAAGAATACACCATTAAACAGTGGAATCTGCGCAACCTGCCCGCGCCGACGGCAGGCACCCACTGGACCTACATGGGCGGCGCGTATGTGCTGGTCAACGATGCCGATGCTAAGATCATTAAAGCCTACGACGGCGAGATTTTTTATCACCGGTGAAAAAAACGCACCCAGTATGTTATTGGGTGCGTAAGCTTCATGCCGAACTTCTCTTTTTAGTTGTAATCTACAACGACTTTTACCCGACTCATTGTCTCCCCAGCGGTGACTTTGCCTGCATACGTTCTGGTACGAGCATAGATATTAATCGGCACTATATTCCCTGTCACAGCATCAGATTGATACAGGTTACTCCTGCCATACCCAATACTGGTCGAACCATTCATTGATAACTGAAATCCTACCGACCCTGCGCTATTTGCCGCTGTACCGTAGTCATTGGTCAGGGTCATCGAATCCTCCGCCAACGGACTCATCGGTTCAAAGTAAAATAACAGATTATCAGGTGTAAATTTTAGACTCCCGGCCCCGCTTGCCTGGCAGGTGAATTTTACCGGATGAAGTTCAAATGCTTTCTTATCCAGATCATTAATATTTATCACCCCCAGATCAATTTCCTGATTACCAAAATAGCAGGTTGTGATATCGACCATAATCGTGACATTTAGATTATAATTGAATTTTTTAAAACTACAGTTTTTCTCATTTCCCTGACAGTACTCAAGATTCAGCTCAGTAACGAGGGGGATCGTTGCACCAGGGGCGATAATCGTTGCCGCCCCAGGGTCTGATGCCTCAACAATGGAATAATTCAGTGC